>JAHZEE010000160.1:0-315 GCA_019421975.1 Clostridiales bacterium
CCGATCAGGGGGTGCACGTCACCTTGCTCTCCGCCTGCCAGCGGCTGATCCGGGTTCTGCTCTCCCTGTCCGACGCCGCAGGCGCGCTGGACATCACCCAGGAGGAGCTGGCCACCGCCATCGGCGCCAGCCGCGTGACGGTCAGCCGGTGCCTGCAAAAGCTCGCCGCGCACGGCTGGATTGAGACCCAATACCATCGGATCCGGATTCTGAACCGCGCAGCGCTGGAACAGGCCCGCTCCTACTGAAAGCGAGAAGGCGCCCCGTGTCCGGATGATGGACACGGGGCGCCTTTCCAGTTACTTCGCCCGGATG
>JAHZEE010000160.1:325-4052 GCA_019421975.1 Clostridiales bacterium
ATCTGCAAACACCGCCATCCACATATTGGTCAGGCCCAGCGGCGTCAAAAGCAAAATGCCGATCTTGACCACCAGGGCAAACACAATATTCTGCTGCACAATGCGCAGCGTCTTGCGGGCGGTGCGCATGACAGAGGAGATCGTCTGCAGATTGTCGTGCATCAGCACGATATCCGCCGCCTCGATTGCCGCGTCAGAGCCCATGCCGCCCATGGCAATGCCCAGATCCGCCCGGCTCAAAACCGGCGCGTCGTTGATGCCATCGCCGACAAACGCCACCTGGTAGGCGCCGTGCGCCTGCTCGAGCAGCGCCTCCATGCACTGCACCTTATCGGCCGGCAGCAGATCCGCGTGGACTTCGTCCACACCGACCTCGTCTGCCACCCGCTGCGCCACCGCCGCCCGGTCGCCTGTCAGCATCACGGTCTTTTTGACCCCTGCCGCATGCAGCGCCTCCAGGGCTTCTCTGGCCTCCGGCTTGATGACATCGGAGATCTCCAGATCGCCGCAGAACACGCCGTCCCGGGCCAGATAGACAGCGGTTGTCTCCGCCCTGACCGGCACCTCGATGGCCTCGCTCTGCATGAGCTTCTCATTGCCCGCCAGCACCGTGTGCCCGTCAATGTTGGCGCAGACGCCGTGGCCGGAGCGCTCGCTCCAGTCCGTCACGCGGGCAAGATCCAGCGGTTTTCCCCAGGCGGCCTGAATGGAGCGCGCGATGGGATGGTTCGACCCCGACTCCGCCAGCGCCGCCAGCTCCAGCAGCGCCTCCTTCTGCATGCCGGCCGGATGGACCGCCGAGACCTCGAAGGTCCCCTTGGTGAGCGTGCCGGTCTTGTCAAAGACCACCACGCCCATGTGGGCCAGCGCCTCCAGATAGTTGCCGCCCTTGACCAGCACGCCCTGCCGCGAGGCAGAGCCGATGCCGCTGAAGAACCCCAGCGGGACCGAGATGACCAGGGCGCAGGGGCAGGAGACCACCAGGAAGGTACAGGCTCTTTGAATCCAGACGCCCCAATTGCCTGTAAACAGCGGCGGCGCCACCGCCAAAATCACCGCGCACACCACCACGATGGGCGTATAGACCCGCGCGAACCGCGTGATGAACGCCTCCGCCTTTGCCTTCTTTTCCGAGGCGTTCTCCACCAGCTCCAGAATCTTTGCAACGGTGGAGTCCTCAAACGCCTTTGTGGTCTGCACCCGCAGAAGGCCGCCGCCATTGACGCAGCCGCTCACCAGGCTGTCGCCCGGCGCCACATCCTGCGGCACCGACTCCCCGGTCAGCGCAGCCGTGTCCACCGACGACTCGCCCGTGAGGACCACGCCGTCGAGCGGGATGCGCTCGCCGGCCTTGACGACGATGATCTCGCCGACTGCGACCTCCTCGGGATCCACCTGTTCCACCTGGCCGTCCCGCTCCACATTGGCATAGGTCGGGCAGATGTCCATGAGATCTGCAATGGAGCGGCGGGAGCGGCCCACAGCCACGCTCTGGAACAGCTCTCCCACCTGGTACAGCAGCATCACTGCCACCGCCTCGGCATATTCGCTGGTGCCGAAGGCGCCCACCGTTGCAATGCACATCAGAAAGTTCTCATCCAACACCTGGCCGTGCAGAATGTTGCGGACGGCCCGGTAGAGTACATCCCATCCAACTGTCAAATAGGGCACAAGATAGAGGCATAAAAGCATCCAACGCGATGTGACCACCCCTGCGTGATCCAGGATGGCAACCGCAGCCAGCAGCACAAACGCGGCGATAATCCGCGCCAGCAGCCGCTTTTCTGCCCTTGTCATAGCAACGCCCCCTGTCAGCGCAGGATCGTGCAGTCCGGCTCTACCTTTTTACAGACCGCAATCGCCTGCTCCAGAATCTCGTCGAACCGTTCGTCCGGCGCCTCCAGCGTCATTTTCTGCATCATGAAATTGACCGAAGCGCCGGTCACGCCGTCGATCTTCTGAATGGCCGCCTCCATCTTGGCGGCACAGTTTGCACAGTCCAGGTTTTCCAGCTTAAATTTCTTTTTCATCGTTTCATTCCTCCAAATGCTCAATTGCCATGCCGATAATCGTCTTTACATGGTCGTCTGCCAATGAATAATAGACCGTCTTGCCCTCCCGCCGGTTCTTGACCAGCCGGGCCTGCTTGATGGTCCGCAGCTGGTGGGAGATTGCCGACTGGCTCATGTTGAGAACCGCCGCAATGTCGCACACACACAGCTCCGCCTCGAACAGAACATAGAGAATCTTGATCCGCGTGGAATCGCCGAAAATCTTAAACAGCTCTGCCAGGTCGAACAGCGTCTCCTCCGGCGGCAGATCCTTTACGACGGTGTCGATCTGTTCCGGGTGAATGGACTTTTCTTCGCAGGTTTCTACTGGCTCCATCCTCTCCTCTCCTTTCATATGAATATCTGTTCATATGTTCATTATATGCGTTTCTCTTGATTTGTCAATCCCTCCTTTCAGATATTTTCAAAAAAAACGGCCCTTCGGGTCTATCCCGAAGGGCCGGCGTGCTGCAGGGGGCTCTGCGCCAGCTGCATGCGTCCCAGCTGCGCGTCCCGCAGCTCCAGTGCGTGCCGGATACTGTCCGCCCCAAACCGGCTCTGGATCCCGTCGAGCGTGCGCTCCAGCGCCTCGAGCCGCTGGATCCGCTGCGCCTCCGGCAGAAAGGAGATCTGTTCGGGCTGGTCGGTCTGCAGCTCTGAGGCGCGCACTCCCAGGCTGCGGAAGGGGCCCTTGGGCTCTTTGAGGTAGAGCTGCCAGACCGCGTGCAGCAGCGCCTCCCCGCTCTGGGTCGGATGCGCCAGGGGCGCCTGGCGCTCCCAGCTCTGCAGATCCGCCCCCCGCAGCCAGAGCTGCACCGTCTGGCACCGGCAGCCGTGACGCCGCAGCCGGCGCGCCACACAGTCGCAGAGCTTGCGCAGCACAATCCGGACATCCTGGTCACAGACCAGATCCCGCGGCGCTGTGGTGCTGTTCCCGATGGATTTGGGGGCGGGCTGCTTCTCATACTGCCCCACCCGCGACCGGTCGAGCCCGTTGGCATACTCCCAGAGCAGCTGCCCGTTTACGCCGAGCAGCCGCCGCAAAAAGGCGGGCTGCGCCGCCGCCAGCTGTCCGATGGTCTGGATGCCGCGCCGGTTGAGCTTCCCCTGGGTCGCCCGGCCCACATAGAGCAGGCTCTCCACCGGAAGCGGCCAGACCAGGCGCCGGAAGTTTTCCCGGGAAAAGACGGTGGTGGCGTCCGGCTTTCGATAGTCGCTGCCAAGCTTTGCGAAAACCTTATTAAAACTGACGCCAACCGACGCGGTCAGCCCAAATTCCCGCCGGATCCTGCCGCGGATCTGATCTGCAATCTCGGCCCCGCTCCCGAACAGGCCCGCACTGCTGGTCACATCCAGCCAGCATTCGTCTGTGCCAAACGGCTCGACCTGGTCCGTGTACTCATAGTAGAGCTGCTGAATCTGCCTGGAGACCTGCCGGTATTTTGGAAAATCGACGGAACACAGCGCCAGCTCCGGGCACAGCTGCAGCGCCTGCCAGATCGCCTGCCCGGTCTTGACGCCATAGGCCTTGGCCTCATAGGTCTTCGCCAGCACAACGCCGTGCCGCTGCTCCGCCTCCCCCACCACGGCCACCGGCTTCCCCCGCAGGCTGGGATCCTCCCGCACCGCAACGCTTGCGTAAAAGCAGTTGAGGTCCACATGCAAAATCACACGCT
>JAHZEE010000161.1 GCA_019421975.1 Clostridiales bacterium
CGCCGATGATCTTGATGGAGTTCTTGTTGGCGCCGACGGTGCCGTCAGAGCCCAGGCCCCAGAACTTACAGGATTTGTTCTCCGGCGGTTGGGTGTCAATGTGCTTTTCCATGGGCAGAGACAGGTGGGTCACATCGTCTGTGATGCCGATGGTGAAGGGGTGCTGCGGCGTCTCTTTCATGAGGTTCAGGAACACGGCCACATAACAGGCCGGGCCGGTGTCCTTGGAGCCGAGGCCATAGCGTCCGCCCACCACGGGAATGCCGTCAAATTTGGAACCCTTGAGCGCGGTCACGATGTCCAGATAGAGCGGCTCGCCGATGGAGCCGGGCTCCTTTGTGCGGTCGAGCACGGCGACCTTTTTCACAGTCTCCGGCATGACGGACAGCAGGTGCTTGGCGGAGAAGGGGCGATAGAGGTGGACATTGATGAGGCCGACCTTCTCGCCCTGGCCGCACAGGTAATCCACGACTTCTTCGATGGCGTCGCAGCTGGAACCCATGGAGACAATGACATACTCCGCATCCGGCGCGCCGTAGTAGTTAAACGGCTTGTAGTTGGTGCCGATCTTTTCGTTGACTTTGTCCATGTACTCTGCAACCGTGTCGGCAAAGGCATCGTAGTGCAGATTGCTGGCCTCGCGGATCTGGAAGAAGATATCCGGGTTCTGTGCCGAGCCCTTGAGCACCGGGTGGTTGGGGTTCAGCGCCTTCTCATGGAACTCCTGCAGCGCCCTCTGATCGACCAGCGAGCGGAGGTCGTCGTAGTCCCAGACCTCGACCTTCTGGATCTCATGGGAGGTGCGGAAGCCGTCAAAGAAATGCAGGACCGGCATGTGGCCGGCAATGGCAGACAGATGCGCCACAGCGCCCAGATCCATGACCTGCTGGGGATTGGAAGAGGCCAGCATGGCGTAGCCCGTGCTGCGGCAGGACATGACATCGGAGTGGTCGCCGAAGATGGAGAGCGCGTGGGACGCCAGCGCACGGGCCGAGACATGGATGACGCTGGGCAGATGCTCGCCGGCGATCTTATACATATTGGGAATCATGAGCAGCAGGCCCTGCGAGGCGGTGTAGGTCGTAGTCAGCGCGCCCGCCAGCAGAGAACCGTGTACTGCGCCGGCGGCGCCGCCTTCAGACTGCATCTCCGTGATGCGAACCGTCTGACCAAAAATGTTTTTCCGGCCATTTGCCGACCACTTGTCGGTCAACTCCGCCATCACGGAAGAGGGGGTGATTGGATAGATTGCAGCGACCTCGGTGAACGCATAGGACACATGCGCCGCGGCGGTATTGCCATCCATCGATTTTAAGGCTCGTGCCATTTCGATTCCTCCCAAATTTGTCGATCAAAATGAATCCAGTGGATCTGATTTGTAAGGGTGTGTTTGCACCCCTATTTTAGCATCCATTTTAGAGTTTGTAAATGTTATACAAGATAATTGAAAAATTTTTGGACAGTTCCACAACAAACAGCTGAAAAAGATGATTTTTCGCAGGAAATTGCATAAAGAGAATTTGAATTTTCCCATAAAATGCAGTATCATACGAATACGATTCGGGGTGACGCCGATCAAAAGATACTCCAGAGGGAGGGGCTTTGTTTGATATGTAAGATTCAATCCCTGGGGCTGACGGGCATCAATGGTTACCTGGTATCTGTTGAGTGCTTCATTTCCAATGGGCTGCCGGGCTTCGAGATTGTGGGACTGCCGGATGCGGCGGTAAAGGAGGCGCGCGAACGGGTGCGCGCGGCGATCAAGAGCTGCGGGTTTTCCTTTCCTGTGAGCAGGATCACGCTGAATCTGGCGCCCGCCGGAACAAAGAAATCCGGTACATTATATGATCTTCCGATCCTGATTGGAATTCTGACTGCCGGCGGAGATCTCCGCCCCACCGCGCGGCCCAGCGCATTTCTGGGCGAGCTGAGCCTGTCGGGAGAGCTGCGCCCGGTGAGCGGCGTGCTGCCCATGGCGCTCTGCGCTGCAAAAAATGGGGTTGAGGTTCTGTATGTGCCGCAGGCCAATGCGGCGGAGGCAACCCTGGCAGAGGGCCTGACGGTGATCCCGGTGCGGGATGTGCGTCAGCTGGTGGACCACCTCAACGGGGAAAAGGAGCTCTCACCGGCGCCGCCCTGGACGCCGGACCGGCCGCAGCAGTCTGTGCTGGACTTTGCCGATGTAAAGGGACAGGCGGATGTCAAGCGGGCCCTGGAGGTGGCGGCGGCGGGATCCCACAATATTCTTTTGATTGGCCCGCCGGGCGCCGGCAAGAGCATGCTGGCCAAACGGATTCCCTCCATTCTGCCGCAGATCAGCCGGGAGGAGGCGCTGGAGGTCACCCAGATCCACTCTGTGGCGGCGCTGTTGACGCCGGAGGCGCCGCTGGTGCTGGAGCGGCCGTTCCGCAGTCCGCACCACACCATTTCCGCCGCCGGCATGGCAGGCGGCGGCAGCGCGCTCAGACCGGGAGAGATCTCCCTGGCCCATCAGGGCGTGCTGTTTTTAGACGAGCTGCCGGAGTTTCGCACCGATGCGCTGGAGGTGCTGCGCCAGCCGCTGGAGGACGGGGTGGTGACCATCTCCCGCGTGAGTGGGACGGTGGAGTACCCCAGCCGGTTTATGCTGGTCTGCGCCATGAATCCCTGCAAGTGCGGCTGGTATGGGCACCCCTCCGGGCGGTGTACCTGTTCGCAGGAGTCCATCCGGCGCTACCAGAGCCGGATCTCCGGGCCGCTGCTCGACCGCATCGACATTGTGGTGGAGGTCCCGGCGGTGGAGTTTGACGATCTGCGGGCAAAGCGGGGCGGAGAGCCATCGGCCGCCATCAAGGCGCGGGTGGACGCCGCCAGAGAGCGGCAGCTCACGCGGTTTCAGGGGCGCACGATGCCGTGCAATGCCCAGATGGGCGCGGTGGAGGTGCGGGAATACTGCCAGCTGGACGAGCCATGTGCAGCACTCATGAAGCAGGCGTTCTCCAGCCTCAACATGACCGCGCGCAGCTATGACCGGATTTTAAAGGTGGCCAGAACCATTGCGGATCTGGACGGCGCGGCGGAGATCGCGCCTCAGCATCTGGCGGAGGCAATTCAGTATCGAAGCGTGGATTTGGGGAGAAATTGAGAGGAGGAAACGGGCTTGCAGGAGCTTTTTTTGTTGAAATTGGGGGAAATCGTCCTAAAGGGAATGAACCGCCGGAATTTTGAGCGGCAGCTCATCAGCAATCTGACGCGGCGTCTGCGTCCCTATGGCGCATTTGAAATTTCGATGGTGCAGTCGACCATCTATGTGGAGCCAAGCGATGAGGTCGGCGATCTGGACGGGGCCTGGGAGGCCTGCGGGACGGTGTTCGGCATCGTCAGCCTGTGCCGATGCCGCGCCTGCGACAAGGATCTGGACGCCATCTATGATGCAGTCATTGACTATTTGGGAGATGAGCTGGCTGCGCAGCGCAGCTTCAAGGTGGAATCCAAGCGGGCGGACAAGCGCTTCCCGCTCAACTCCATCCAGATCTCCCAGGAGATCGGCGGCCGGCTGGCAGAGGCGTTTCCCCAGGTGCGGGTGGATGTCCACAGCCCGGCCTATACGGTCTTTGTGGAGGTGCGCGAGCGGGCGGCCTATGTCCATGGGCCGGCGGTGCCGGGGGCGGGCGGCCTGCCCACCGGGGTTGGGAGCAAGGCGGCGCTGCTGCTCTCCGGCGGCATCGACAGCCCGGTGGCGGGCTACATGATGGCCAAGCGCGGGATGGAGATTGAGTGCATCCATTTCTTTTCCTACCCGTATACCTCCCTGCTTGCCAAGCAGAAGGTGCTGGAGCTGGCGCGGCTGCTCTGCCGCTACTGCGGCCGGATGACGGTGGACATCGTGGGCTTTACAGAGCTTCAGGAGGCCATCCGCGACCGGTGCCCGGAGGAGTATTTTACGCTCATCATGCGCCGGTGCATGATGCGCATTGCCGAGCGCCTGGGCCAGGACCACGGCTGCAGGTGTCTGGTCACCGGCGAGAGCCTGGGCCAGGTAGCCAGCCAGACCATGGAGGCCATCG
>JAHZEE010000162.1:0-3625 GCA_019421975.1 Clostridiales bacterium
CCTCCGTGATATCCCGGTAAAACAGGGCGTAGTCGTCATCTGCAATCTCGATGACCGGCGCGTTGATGTCAAAGGGCAGCGGATCTTCAATGTTGTCAAATTCCGTTGTGCCGTCGGTGTGGTCGTATACAATCTCCACCCGGCGGTTGATGGCTCTGGCCAGCTTGTGCAGCGGCAGAATGTCCATCTTGGGATCCACCCGGTTAAAAACCACCATCTCGCAGCCGGAGAGCTTGTCCACCACCAGCTGGCGCATATTGGCGTTATAGGTGAGAATGGTGTTGGCATCGGCAAACATGACCTCCTGCCAGACCTCCCAGTCCTCCGGCATCTTCTCGTAGAAGTCCCCCACCAGCGTCATGCCGTTGAGCTCCGCCACCACGCGCTCTGCGCGGTGCTTTTTCCGGAGGTTGTCCAGCGTCTCAGTGGTCACGCTCTGCGGATCGTCGATCACCTCAATGTAGACATTCTTGTGCGGATAGGTGGACAGATCGTACTCCTCCTCGCCCTCCTCCATCACCAGCACCAGGGTCCGCTCCCCCGCGTTGAAGCGCTCATCCTCCAGGGTCTCCTGGATAAACTTGGTCTTGCCGGATTCCAAAAATCCGATAAAGGTATAAACTGGAATCCCCATCGCTCAAACCCCAAACAGCTCTGCAAGCGCGTGCTCTGCAAGCTCGGAGCCAATGACGCACAGCCGTCCGGTCACATCGGCAGGGCCCGTGCGCAGCTCCCGCTCGCCGGGCACATAGTCAAAGTGGATCCAGACGCCATCATCGCCTGCCACGATGCCCTTTGCACGCAAAACCATGCCATATTTCCCGCTGTCCAGCGCCTCCAGGGCCGCCTGAAGCTGCGCACGGTTGAACTTTTTCGCCGTCTCCACGCCCCAGCTGGTGAATACCTCATCGGCATCGTGACCGTCATGGTGGTGGTGATGTCCGCACGCATCTTCGTGGTCGTGATCGTGGTGGTGATGCTCGCAGCCACATTCCTCGTCGTGGTGATGATGGTGATGCCCGCATTCCTCGTCGTCGTGGTGATGGTGGTCGCAGCCGCACGCGTCCTCCTCATCATGGTGGTGATGGTGGTGGCCGCAGCAGGCTTCCTCCTCCAGCGCCTCCAGTTCCGTCTGAAGCGTGCGGGCCTTCTCCATGGCGTCCAGAATCTGTTTGCCGGAAATCTGATCCCACGGGGTGGTCACAATGATGGCATTCTGGTTCTTCTGCCGGATGAGCTCCAGGCAGGCGCTGAGCTTCTCCTCTGTGAGATTCTGCGTGCGGGAGAGGACGATGGTGCTGGCATGCTCGATCTGGTTGTCGTAAAACTCCCCAAAGTTCTTCATATACATCTTGACCTTGGAGGCGTCGGCCACCGTCACATAGCTGCCCATCACCACATCGTCAGAGACCGCGTCCTGTACCGCCAGAATGACATCCGACAGCTTCCCGACCCCGGACGGCTCAATGAGAATCCGGTCGGGATGATAGTCGTGCAGCACCTTTTTCAGCGCCGCGGCAAAGTCGCCCACCAGGCTGCAGCAGATGCAGCCGGAGTTCATCTCTGTAATCTCCACGCCGGCCATTTTCATGAAGCCGCCGTCAATGCCGATCTCCCCAAACTCGTTTTCAATCAGCATGACCTTTTCGCCCTGATAGGCCTCTTCAATCAGTTTTTTGATGAGGGTCGTCTTGCCGGCCCCCAGAAACCCAGAAAAAATATCAATTTTTGTCATTTCTTTGCACCTTCCATTTGCTGAGACATTTTACATTATAATATACCACGACTTTTCCAATCCCGCAAGTGGGTGATTGCGCCTCAGCCCGGCATTGCGAACACGCGCTTGCCTCTTTCTGTATTTTGTGGTATATATACAAGCTGTGGCTTTTTTGTTTTCAGCGAGTGTTCCTTTCTAAAAGGAGGTATCTATGCAGACAACCATACCGCGCCTTTTGCAGGCTCTGACAGAGCGGCTCCGGCAGGGCCCGCTGACGCTGGCCATCGACGGCCGGGCTGCGGCCGGCAAGACGACCCTGGCATGTCAGCTGCAGCAGCACTTCGGTGCCGCGGTGATCCATATGGATGACTTCTTCCTGCCCGCAGAGCTGCGGACAGCCAGCCGGCTTCAGACGCCCGGCGGGAATGTCCACTATGAGCGCTTTCTGCAGGAGGTCGCCCCAGCGCTGCAGGCGGGCACTTCAATCTGCCACCGGAAATATGACTGCCATCAGGCCGCCTATCTCCCCACTCCCGTCTGTCAGCCTGCATCCCGGCTCACCATCGTGGAGGGGAGCTACAGCCTGCACCCCAGACTCCGGTTCCTATACGGTCTGTCCGTATTCTGCACCATCTCTCCGGCGCTGCAGCGTCAGCGTCTTGCGGCGCGCAATCCCGCGGCGCTTGACGCCTTTCTCACGCGCTGGATTCCGCTGGAGGAGCAGTATATTGCGGCGACAGCGCCCATGGAAAATTGTGATTTTGTGATTTTTTGCGGCGAATCATGCCCCTTTTCCCCTGAACATCCCCGTTTTTCTTGACATCAACAGGAAGCGACGGTATAATTTTCATGTTATATTTCAATATCAGGATGTCAAATGATTTCCAATTTTTGTAAGTTCCGATTTCACTTGAAGTTAAGAAGGTGTCCAAACTATGCTACACACTCCAATCTGTGATCTGGTCGGCATCACCTACCCCGTCTTTCAGGGGGGCATGGCCTGGATCGCCGACGGCAAACTGGCCGCGGCGGTCTCCAACGGCGGTGGCCTCGGGATCATCGCCGCCGGCAATGCCGACGGCGATTATGTGCGCGCGCAGATCCGTGCCGCCAAAGCTCTGACGGACAAGCCCTTCGGCGTCAACATCATGCTGCTGAGTCCCTTCGTGGATGAGGTCGCCAAGGTTGTGCTGGAAGAGCGGGTTGCAGTCGTCACCACCGGCGCGGGCAACCCCTCTAAGTATATTAAGGATTGGCTTGCCGCCGGCATCAAAGTCATCCCGGTGGTCGCCTCCTGCTCCATGGCAAAACTCATGGAGCGCATGGGGGCCAGCGCGCTGATCGCCGAGGGCGGCGAGTCGGGCGGCCATATCGGCGAGGTCTCCACCATGCCTCTGGTGCCCCAGGTGGTGGACGCGGTGTCCATTCCGGTGCTGGCCGCCGGCGGCATCGGCGACGGGCGCGGCGTGGCGGCCGCCTTTATGCTGGGCGCCTGCGGCGTGCAGGTCGGCACCCGGTTCCTGGTGGCCTATGAGTGCAATATCCACCCCACCTATAAGGAAAAAATCCTGAAGGCCACGGATATCTCCACCATGGCCAACGGCAAGCGGCTGGGCCACCCGGTCCGCAGTCTGAAAACCCCCTTCTCCCGCGACTATGCCAAGGCAGAGTACGACAGCTCCATCTCCAACGAGGCCCTGGAGGCCATGGGGACGGGCGCGCTGCGCCTGGCCGTGCAGGAGGGCGACACACAGCGCGGCAGCTTTTTGGCCGGCCAGATCAGCGGCATGATCCACAAAGAGCAGTCCGCAGCTGAGATTGTGCAGGAGCTCTGCACCGAGGCAGAGACGGTCCTGAAAGGAGCAACCAAATGGGTCAAATAGCATTCGTATTTTCCGGTCAGGGCGC
>JAHZEE010000162.1:3635-3961 GCA_019421975.1 Clostridiales bacterium
GTGTCAGGCAAGCGGCGCAGCCCGCGCCGTCTTTGCGGCCGTGGACGCCATCCGCCCCGGCACCTCTGAGCAGTGCTTCACCGGCTCAAAGGAGGAGCTCTCCATCACCAGCAACACCCAGCCCTGCATGTTTGCCGTGGAGCTGGCCGCCGCCAGGGCGCTGGAGGAGGCGGGGATCCGTCCCAGCCGGGTGGCGGGCTTTTCGCTGGGCGAAATCGCGGCGCTCACCTACGCCGGCGCGGTCAGCCTGGAAGACGGCTTTCAACTCGTCTGCCGCCGCGGCGCGCTGATGCAGCAGGCGGCGGAAGCGGCCGACACCGGCATGC
>JAHZEE010000163.1:0-572 GCA_019421975.1 Clostridiales bacterium
GGTACAAGAAAAAGCACTACACCCAGCAGGTCGATATTTACTTCAATTTCATCGGTCAGGCATGACAAACGGCCCCAGGATGCCGTAACATCCTGGGGCCAGGCTTAGAACAAAAAAACATCCTTATTAGGACGGACGCTTTCCTGCCGCCGCTTTTTCATCTGTCTTATTCCTCGTCGTCCTCAACGGCGTCGAACTCCAGTTCCTCACCGCAGTTGGGGCACTTGATGCCGCCCATTTCCAGCATCTGCTCGTCCAGGTTGATGACCTCGTTGCAGGTGGGGCACTTGACCTCATAGAGAATCTCGTCGTCCTCGTCCTCATCACAGCAACAGCAGTCGTCATCGTCGTCCTCATCCAGATAGTCCTCGATCTCCTCGATTTCTTCTTCAATGAGGTCCAGCTCATCGGAAATGGCAGAGGTGCAGTCCTCCAGGTCGCTGACCGACAGCGCCACATCGTCCAGCATCTCAATAATCTCGTTCAGAAGCTTTCCTTCGCTTGTCTCGGTGTTCAGCTTCAGGCCCTCCTTGAGGCCCTTCAGGTATGCTGCTCTTTCAGAAAGTGTCATT
>JAHZEE010000163.1:593-3921 GCA_019421975.1 Clostridiales bacterium
CTTGCACCGCTCCAGATACTCACCTGTGCGTGTATCAATCTTAATGCGGTCGCCCACACTAATAAACAGTGGCACCCGGATCTCCGTGCCCGTCTCCAGGGTGGCCGGCTTCATGGCGTTTGTCGCCGTGTTTCCCGCAAAGCCGGGATCCGTATCCGTCACTTCCAGCTCGACGAAGTTCGGGGCCTCCACGCCAAACACATTGCCCTTGTAGGACATGACGGTGCAGGTCTCGTTCTCCTTGACAAAGCGGAAGCTGTCATCCAGGACGGAGCGGTCGATGGGGGTCATCTCGTAGGTCTCCATATCCATAAAATAGACCAGGTTGTCGTCGGAATAGGAATAGTCCATCTTCTTGCGCTCAATGAACGCGGTGGGATATTTATCATTGGGGTTAAAAGTCGTCTCAGTCACAGCACCGGTGATGACATTGCGCATCTTTACACGGACAAACGCAGCACCCTTGCCGGGCTTGACATGCTGAAACTCGATGATCTGCATGACATTGCCGTCCATCTCAAAGGTAACGCCGTTTCTGAAATCACTCACTGAAATCATGTGTTATATCCTCCTGTTTCACCGACACTCCATCGGTCTCGTTTCTTAACTTCTAGTATTTTATCGTAAAAAGCTGGGAATTGCAAGTATATTTCAAAGGATCAGCAATTCTTTCGGACTATTTGTCAAAACCGTGCAGCCATCGTCTGTAAAGACCACCACATCCTCAATCCGAACCCCGAAATTTCCGGGCAGATAGATCCCCGGCTCCGACGAGCAGACCGCGCGGGCCGGAAAGGGCGTTGTCCCCTTCTGGTTGCAGTAGGGCGCCTCATGAATCTCCAGTCCCAGACTGTGGCCGTAGCCATGTCCAAAGTATTCGCCAAATCCGGCCTCTGTAATCACTCTGCGCGCCGCTGCGTCAATCTGTTGGCCGCAAAGGCCGGCGCGTGTCGCCGCAATTCCCGCCAGCTGCGCCTGAAGCACCACCTCATAGACCTCGCGCATCTGCTCCGTCGCCGTTCCCAGCGCCACGGTGCGCGTCATGTCCGAGCAGTACCCCCGGTATTTGCAGCCAAAGTCCATTGTGACAAAATCGCCCTTCTGCAGCACCCGGTCCCCCGGCACGCCGTGGGGCATGCTGGTATTGGGGCCGGAGACCACAATGGGGTCAAAGGAGAGCATCTCGCCGCCAAAGCGGAACAGGCGGTAGATCAGCTCTGCGGCCAGCTGCTTTTCCGTGATGCCGGGCTGAATGACGCAGAGCAGATCCGAAAACGCCTGATCGGTGATTCTCTGCGCCTGCTGCATCCGCTCCAGCTCCCAGGGCTCTTTGGCGGCGCGGAAGGCCTCCAGCTCCTTCTGGCAGGGTACCCACTGCGTCTGAAGCAGCGCCTGGAACTGTTTGAACTCCGCCACGGTCAGCGCCTGCTCCTCATAGCCAAGGGTCTGAAGCCCCGCCTGCTGGGCCGCCTCCTTGAGCAGCTGCTCCATCGGGCGCGCGCCGGTGGTGAGCACCGGCGTTGCATCTTTCAGGTTTCGCTCCGCATCCTCAATATAGCGGGCGTCTGTAAAATACAGACACTGTTCTCTTGTCAGCAGGACTGTACCCTCTGCAAGATCGTGCTCCACGCAGTAAAACCGATGCACGCGGCTGGTCAAAAGCAGGCCATCGAGATTTTTTTCCTCCAGAACAGAGCGGAATTTTTCAAGATTCTTCATGTTGACATCTCCTTTTTCCCAGTCTGATAAACGGCTGCTCCAGCAGATGCCGCAGCCGAAGCGGCGTGCTGCTCAGCAGGATCGGCTGAACCAAAATGGATACAAGGCCGGCGCAGTTGGCTCCCAGCACATCGGTGTAGATCTGATCCCCCACCAGCGCGGCATGCGCCGGGGCGCAGGAGAACTGCTCCAGCGCCTGCCGGATTCCCCTGCTTGTCGGCTTGCGGGAGTGGGTGATGCAGGCAATGCCATACCGGGCGCAGAACTCCTTCACCCTTGGGCGGTGGCTGTTGGAAACCACACAGAGCGGGATCTGCGCCGCCGCCTCCTTCAGCCAGTCAGACACGGCATCTCGCGGCTGGGAGGTTGTATAGGGAACGATGGTATTGTCAAAATCCAACAGCAGCAGCTCGATGCCGCGGCGCTGCAGCTGCGCGACCGGAATCTCCTCCAGGCGGGAAAACATCATTTTAGGGATCAATGACAGCATATCCAGTCCAAACCTTTCATACACACTGATATGCAGATTATTGTAGCATATTGTTTGGGGGTATTTCAATGACTGCTTGGCCAACATCTGGATTTCCGACACATCTTTTTCCGCTTCAGGGCTGTGGAGATCACCCATATCTTGTCGTGGAGACCGCAATCTCCGGGGGCAGTCTGGAATCCTACCTGAAAGACGCCATGGAGCAGACCAACGGGCTGGTCTGCGCGCTGATCGCGCCCATCTGCATGGCGTTTTCCCTCCCCTGCCCCAGTGGGACCGGAGAGCCGGTCTCCGCTGCCGCCGCCAGCCGGTGGCAGGCCAAGGCGCCAGCCTTTTTCTCCGAGGAGCTCTACTGCAACTATCTGCAGTATCGGGATGAATCCGGGCCGCATCTGCTGCTGTTTGACGATGAAACAAGCCTTCAGAAAAAGTTTTCTCTGGTCCAGTCTCTGCGGATCCCCTATCTGATTCTATCCGGGTTTACGCCAAAAAAACAGCCATCCGATTGAACGGATGGCTGTTACAAGTCTATTCAGTGCCGGAGAGAGATCAATAGTACTTCCGCTTATTCTTGCGGGCAGCTTCCGACTTCTGCTTGCGCTTCAGACTGGGGCTAACATAGTGCTCTCTCTTTTTCACTTCCGCGATCACGCCAGCTTTTGCACAGCTGCGCTTGAAACGCTTCAGTGCGCTTTCAAGAGACTCGTTCTCCTTAATACGGACTTCAGTCATGGATTTCCCTCCCTCCGGGTACGCTGCAATACGCACATTCGGGTCCAAATTTGCGACCTTTTTTATTATATGCGGCCAGCGATAAAATGTCAAGTCAGATTTCACGGAACTTCATTGCATTTCAAAAAAGTTAAGATTTGGCAACTTTATTTGACAATCAAATTGATGAGCTTGTTCTTCACCACGATGGTCTTGACGAGCGTTCCGCCGTCTGCCAGGGCCTTCTGCACCTTCTCGTGCTCCATCGCCGCCTGCTGAACCGACGCGTCGTCCGAATCGGCCGGCACCGCCATGGTGCCGCGCAGCTTGCCGTTGATCTGAATGGCCATCTCCACCGTGCTGTCTTTACACTTTTCCTCATCATAGGCGGGCCACTGGGACAGGCTG
>JAHZEE010000164.1:0-2060 GCA_019421975.1 Clostridiales bacterium
GGGGGAGATCTGAACAGCTGCGATTAGCTACAGGAGGGGTTAGCACGGGTGTCGGATTATTTAAAGCTGCACGACTTTTTACAGGACGCGGGCGTTTCAAGCGCCCTGCTGGAACAGATATATTCTAAAAATTTGATGAGGGTAGTGATCACATGCGGTATGTAAGCACAAGAGACAGCAGCCTGGCGTTACAGGCCTCGGAGGCAATTGTCATGGGCCTGAGCCGTGACGGCGGGCTGTTTTTGCCGTCCGAGATGCCCCGTTTGGACCAGGCCATGCTGCAGCGTCTGGTACAGATGGACTATTATGGGCGGGCCGTCGCCATCATGAAGCTGTTTTTGGAGGAATTCTCGGAACAGGAGCTGGCGGAGTATGCCGGCAAGGCCTATCAGGTCCCGGAAAAATTTGACACACAGGCGGTGGCTCCGGTGGTAAAGCTGGCGGAGGACACCCACATTCTGGAGCTCTGGCACGGTCCCACCAGCGCCTTTAAGGACATGGCGCTGCAGATGCTGCCGTATCTGCTGACCGCGTCTCTCAAAAAGACGGGGGAGCAGAAGACCGTCTGCATCCTGGTGGCCACCTCGGGGGATACCGGCAAGGCTGCGCTGGAGGGCTTCCGGGATGTGCCGAGGACCAAGATCCTGGTGTTTTATCCAAAGGACGGCGTCTCCGACATCCAGAAGCTGCAGATGGTGACCCAGGCGGGGGAGAATGTGGGCGTCTGCGCGGTAAACGGCAATTTTGATGATGCCCAGTCCGGGGTGAAGCGGATTTTTTCCGATGAGACGCTGCGCGGGGAGCTGGAGGAGCGGGGCTATTTCCTCTCCTCGGCCAACTCCATCAACTGGGGCCGCGTGCTGCCCCAGCTGGTCTACTATGTGTCCGCCTACTGCGACCTTGTAAAGCAGGGCGCCATTGCGCTGGGAGACGGCATCCATGTCTGCGTCCCCACCGGAAACTTCGGCAACATTCTGGCGGCCTATTACACCCGCTGCATGGGCCTGCCCATCGAGAAGCTGATCTGCGCCTCCAATGCCAACAATGTGCTGACGGACTTCATCGAGACCGGCGTCTATGACAAAAACCGCCCGTTCTATAACACGACCTCGCCCTCCATGGATATCCTGATTTCCTCCAACCTGGAGCGGCTGCTGTATCTGCTCTCGGGCTCGGACGAGCAGGTCCGCGGCTATATGAGGGATTTGGCAGAGACTGGCCGCTATACGGTGGACGAGGCGCTGCGCCGCGCGGTGCAGAGCGTCTTTGCGGCGGGGTACTGCGACGACGCCCAGACGGCCGAGACCATCCGCCAGGTCTACAGACAGAGCGGCTATCTGATGGACACCCACACGGCGGTGGCCTACCATGTGCTGGAGGAATACCGCGAAAAAACCGGTGACCGGCGGCCGGCGGTGGTGGCCTCGACGGCGAGCCCCTTCAAATTCTGCAGCAGTGTGCTTGGCGCCCTGGGGCAGACGGAGCTGGCCGAGGGCACAGCCATTTTGGATCAGCTCACCGCCTGCACGGGAAAACCGGCGCCGGCGCCGCTGGCGTCTTTAAAAGGAAAACAGGTCCGCTTTACCCAGTCGGTGGAGAAAGAGCAGATGAAGGCGGCACTGCAGGAGATGCTGAAATAATGGCGCTGTACGCCATAGGGGATCTGCACCTGGCCTTCGGTGTGGACAAGCCGATGGATGTGTTCGGCGGCGCCTGGGTCGGGTATGTGGACAAGCTGCGGGAGGGACTGTCCGGGATTGGCCCGGAGGACACCACCGTGCTGCTGGGGGATCTCAGCTGGGGGATGGATTTTGTCCAGGCCCGGGCGGATTTCCAGTTCATCGCCCAGATTCCGGGGCGGAAGATCATCATGAAGGGCAATCACGACTACTGGTGGAATACCGCGGCAAAGTTTTACCGGTTTTGTGCAGAAAACCACTTTGAGAATCTGTTTTTGCTCAACAACAACGCCTACAGCTATGGCGACTATGCCCTGTGCGGCACCCGCGGCTGGTTTTATGAGGAGGAGCGGCAGGGATCGCACGATGAAAAGGTATTCC
>JAHZEE010000164.1:2070-3875 GCA_019421975.1 Clostridiales bacterium
GCGGAGAGCTGCTGCGCCTCGAGGCCTCCCTCAGAGCGGCACCGCAGGAGAAGAAGCTCTGCTTTCTGCACTACCCGCCGCTGTATCAGACCTACCGCTGTGATGAGATTTTACAATTACTTCATCAATTCGGGGTGGAACGCTGTTATTATGGTCATCTGCACGGCGCAAGCCACAGGCTGGCCCTGGAGGGGAGCCGGGACGGGATTGAATACCATCTGGTTTCGGCTGATTATGTCAACTTCAGGCCTGTAAAGGTGCTCCCATAGGGAAAAAATGAAAAAAGTTATGGAAAAATCTAGACATTACTGATAGAATAAATTGAAAACTATTGTTAATACAACGACAGGCAATCCGGTCTGCCGTACAGGAGGAGAAACCATGAGTGTAAAGAATGTGGAAAAAGAAAACGGAAGCGCAACGCTGATCCTGGAAGTGGAGAAGGAGCGTTTTGACGCGGCGACAGATCAGGCCTACCGCCAGAACCGGAAGAATATCCTGGTTCCGGGCTTCCGCAAGGGCAAGGCGCCGCGGAAGGTCATCGAGGGGATGTATGGCGCGTCGGTTTTCTATGATGATGCCATCAACATTCTGTTCCCGGAGGCCTATGACGCGGCGATCAAGGAGGCGGACCTGAAGGTGGTCGGGATGCCCTCTGTCACGGATATGGACCTGAAGGATGGCGTTCTCACGCTGACGGTCAAGACGGATCTGTATCCGGAAGTGACCCTGGGCGAGTACAAGGGCCTGGAGGCCCCCAAGACGGAGGCAAAGGTCACGGCAGCCGAAGTGGAGGAGGATCTCAAGGCGATGGCCGAGCGCAATGCGCGCATTCAGACGGTCGACCGTCCGGCGCAGAACGGGGACACCGTGGTATTGGACTACGAGGGCTTTGAGAGCGGCGTGGCCTTTGACGGCGGCAAGGCCGAGGGCTACAGCCTGAAGCTGGGCTCCGGCACCTTCATTCCCGGCTTTGAGGAGGCCCTGGTGGGGGTCAAGGCCGGCGAGGAGAAGGACATCGATGTGACCTTCCCGGAAGAGTATGGCGCGAAGGAGCTGGCGGGCAAGCCGGTCGTGTTCAAGTGCAAGATCCACGAGGTCAAAGAGACGATTCTGCCGGAGCTCGACGACGAGTTTGCAAAGGATGTCTCGGAGTTTGACACCCTGAAGGCGCTGAAGGACGATATGAAGGCCAAGAAGCTGGAGGCCAAGAAGAAGGATGCGGATGCGGAGTTCCGCAACGCGCTTCTGGATCTGGCCGCCGCCAACATGACCTGCCAGATCCCCGATTCCATGATCGACGAGCAGGTGGACAAGACCCTGCAGCAGTATGAGTACCAGATGCAGATGAACGGCATGAAGCTGGCGGACTATGCCAAGATGATGGGGACTAATATGGAGGCCATGCGCGCCTCTCTGCGTCCCGACGCAGAGGCACAGATCCGGATGCGGCTGCTGCTGGAGAAGATTGCGGAGACAGAGGGCGTCGAGGTCTCTGACGAGGATCTGGAAAAAGAATATGAGGAAATGGCAAAGCAGTACAGCCTGGAGCTGGAGCAGCTGAAGAAGATGGTCTCCGCCGACGACATTCGGGCGGATCTGAAGCTGGTGCGCGCCGGCGATGTGATCGTCGAAAACGCAAAGGTGGCAAAGAAGAGCGCCAAGAAGGCGGCGGATGCAGAGGGCGAGGAAAAGCCCGCCGCCAAGAAGCCTGCCGCGAAGAAGAGCGCCAAGAAGACCGATGAGGCCGAGGGTGCAGAGAAGCCCGCAAAGAAGACGGCTGCAAAGAAAGCGGACCAGGAAGA
>JAHZEE010000165.1 GCA_019421975.1 Clostridiales bacterium
CATACGCTTCTTGCCCTCTTTTTGCTTTTCAAGCAGCTTCTTTTTCCGCGTGATATCGCCGCCGTAGCACTTGGCGAGCACATCCTTGCGCAGCGCCTTGATGGTCTCGCGGGCGATGACCTTGCCGCCGATGGCGGCCTGAATGGGGATCTCGAAGAGCTGGCGGGGGATATTCTCCTTGAGCTTCTCCGCGATCTTCCGGCCGCGGCTGTAGGCGCGGTCCTCAAAGACAATAAAGGACAGCGCGTCCACCACCTCGCCGTTCAGCAGAATGTCCAGCTTCACCAGCTTGCTCGGCCGGTAGCTGAGAAACTCGTAGTCCAGCGACGCATAGCCCCGGGTGCGGGACTTGAGCGCGTCAAAGAAGTCATAGATGATCTCGTTGAGGGGCATGTGGTAGTGGACCTCCACCCGGCTGGCGTCCAGATAGGTCATGTCCTGATACTCGCCCCGGCGCTCCTGGCACAGATCCATAACATTGCCCACATACTCCGGGGGCGTGATGATAGAGGCCTTGACATAGGGCTCCTCCCCCAGCTCAATCTCGGCCGGAGAGGGGAAGTCGGCAGGGTTGTCGATCATCGCCACGGACCCGTCGGTTTTTGTGATCCGGTAGACCACATTGGGCGCGGTGGTGATGAGGTCCAGATTGAACTCCCGCTCCAGCCGCTCCTGGATGATCTCCATATGCAGAAGCCCCAGAAAGCCGCAGCGGAAGCCAAAGCCCAGGGCCGTGGAGCTCTCCGGCTCAAAGGAGAGGCTGGCGTCGTTGAGCTTGAGCTTCTCCAGCGCGTCGCGCAGGTCGGGGTAGCGGGCGCCGTCGGCCGGATAGATGCCGGAATAGACCATGGGCTGGGCCTCGCGGTAGCCGGGCAGCGGCTCAGAGGCCGGGCGCTCCACCGCGGTGACGGTGTCGCCCACCTTGGTGTCCGATACATTTTTAATAGAGGCCGTGAAATAGCCGACCTCACCCGCGCCCAATGCGTCCGTGGCCTCCATGCCCTTGGGGTGCAGGTAGCCCACCTCCACAATGCGGTAGACGGTGCCGGTGGCCATCATCCGGACCTCCTGGCCGGCGCAGATGGTGCCGTCGACCACCCGCAGATAGACGATGACGCCGCGGTAGGCGTCGTACTGGCTGTCAAAGATCAGCGCGCGCAGCGGCGCCGCCCGGTCGCCCCTGGGGGCCGGAATGCCGCGGACGATGTCCTCCAGTACGGCGGGGATGTTGATGCCGTTTTTGGCGGAGATCTCCGGCGCGTCCATGGCGGGCAGGCCGATGACATCCTCGATCTCCTGCTTGACCTGCTGGGGGTCGGCCGCGGGCAGGTCGATCTTGTTGACCACCGGCAGCACCTCCAGCCCGGCGTCGATGGCGAGATAGGTGTTGGCCAGGGTCTGGGCCTCCACGCCCTGGGTGGCATCCACCACCAGCACGGCCCCCTCACAGGCGGCCAGAGAGCGGGAGACCTCGTAGTTGAAGTCCACATGACCCGGCGTGTCGATGAGGTTCAGCACATAGACCTGGCCGTCTTGCGCGGTGTATTCCAGGCGCACGGCGCGGGCCTTGATGGTGATGCCCCGCTCGCGCTCGAGCTCCATATTGTCCAGCAACTGGTTTTCCATCTCCCGCTGGGAGACCGCGTTGCACTGCTCCAGCAGACGGTCTGCCAGGGTGCTCTTGCCGTGGTCGATGTGGGCGATGATGGAGAAGTTGCGCAGCTTGCTCTGGTCGGTCAATCCGGTTCCCCCCAAACAAAATTCGTATCCTTCAGTATAACGGAAATTCATTTTTTTGTAAAGGGGCGGAAATTCACTTTGTCCGCTTTGGGGTGGGCTGGAAGAAAGCGGTAAAAATTCTTATGATAGAGGTATGAATCAAAAGAGAGGCGCATAAGCTGACGCTCAAAAGGGAAGTATCCTGAGTACAAAGAGGTTCTTTTGTAATTCGGAAAAGGAGAATAGAATCGATACAAAAAGGTTCTATCAGGCGAATTGGGACGAGAGATTGAGATCAATCGGAAAGGTAGGGATGGCCATGAATGCGAAAGATCGGATTCGACAGTTGATGGATGAGCGGCAGTGGAGCGAATACCGGCTGGCAAAAGAGGCTGGGCTGTCGCAGTCCACAATCAGCAATCTGTTTCGACGGCACAACGCACCTTCCATCGCAACCCTGGAATCCATCTGCAATGCGTTCGGCATCACGCTGGCACAATTCTTTTCAGATGGAAACAGCGGCGTCGTATTGACCGAAGAGCAGAAGTATCTGTTTGACCGTTGGATTGCCCTGACAGAGGAGCAGAAGCGGTTCCTATATGAGATCATCAAGAATATCAAGTGAGCGAGGTTCCGGGCGGAATGGTGGAAATTCGCAGAGCATTGGAAAAAAGAATTATGCAATCTGCCCATTTACATGGGCAGCCAATGCAGTTATAATGGGGCCATATTCAAAAACCGATGACGAAGAAAAGTAGTTTGGTTCTCCTGAATGTCAGAGAGCTGCAGGTGGTGGGATTGCAGCATTCAGCGCCAGATGAATGGCCTTCTGAGGGCGGCTCGAACCGGGAAACCGCAGTAGAAGCCGACGGGAACCCTCCCGTTACCAATCGGGCGCGTATGATGGTGCGCGAAGCGAGTGGGCGTGAAAGCGTCAATCTGGGTGGTATCGCAGGAGTGAAACTCTTGTCCCTGAAGTGGGGCAGGAGTTTTTTTGTTACCCTTTTGAAAACTCCCAAACCCGGCGGTGCGGCGGCGGCCGGGACCATCGCCACCTGGAAGTCTATATTTTATTTTAAAGGAGAAACCCAACATGAAAAAGCTTCTGTCTGTGCTGCTTGGGGCAGCCATGGTTCTGAGCCTCGCCGCCTGCGGCGCTGCCGACGACACCACAACCGACAACAATTCCACCGACAACGAGAGCGCCAAGACCTATAAGGTCGGCATTGTAAACTATGTGGACGATCCCTCCCTGGCGCAGATTCAGGCCGCTGTGGAGGCGGAGCTGGACGCCAAGGGCCAGGAGCTGGGCCTCACCTTCCCCCACGCGGACTACACCTTCAACGCCCAGGGCGATCAGTCCAATCTGAACGCCATTGCGGCCGACCTCATCAACGACGAGGTGGATCTCATCATCCCCATTGCCACCCCGTCGGCGCTGGTGATCCAGAACGCCACCGCGGAGACCGGCACGCCGGTGGTCTTTTCCGCCGTCTCCGATCCGGTGGGCGCGGGCCTGGCGGCCAGCATGGACGCGCCGGGCAGCAACATCACCGGCACCTCCGACGCGCTGGACACCCAGAACATTTTCAACCTGATCGAGGCGATCAACCCGGAGCTCGACAAGGTGGGCCTGCTGTATGACGCCTCCCAGGACTCCTCCACCCAGGCCATTGCCGACGCAGAGGCCTATCTCACGGAAAACGGCATCGCCTACACGGCCAAGACCGGCACCACCACGGACGACCTGGCCCTGGCGGTCGACGCGCTGATTGCCGACGGCTGCACAGTCGTCTTTACCCCCACCGACAACACCGTACAGGTGGCGGAGCCGGCGCTGTACCAGAAGTTCATCGACGCAGGGGTGCAGCACTATGGCGGCGCAGACTCCTTCGCCCTGGTGGGCGCGTTCTGCGGCTACGGCGTGGACTATGAGAACCTCGGCACCATGACGGCCGACCTGGCGGTGGACATTCTGGTGAACGGCAAGGATCCCGCCACCACCCCGGTGCAGACCTTTGACAACGGCAAGGCCAGCATCAACACCGGCACCTGCGCGGCCCCGGGGCTGGACTATGCGACCGCCAGGGCCGCCCTCGCGACCACG
>JAHZEE010000166.1:0-3390 GCA_019421975.1 Clostridiales bacterium
GTCGCCCATGAAGATCTCCTGCTCCTTGATCTCCTCGGTCTCCTTGTTGCGCAGACGGACACGCACCTTGATGGGCTTCGCGTAGGTGACATCACGCTCCTTGCACTCCTCCACGGTGTACTTGGGCGGCTCATTCATGGAGTAGTCGAGAAAACTCAGCTCCAGATTGCCGGTGTAGTCCGTGATGGCGTCAACATCCTTAAAGACCTCCCGCAGCCCCTCTTTCAAAAACCACTCATAGGAGTCCTTTTGAATCTTCAGAAGGTTGGGAATTTCCAGGATGTCGTCATGCTTGGCGTAGCTCTTGCGGAGCGTCTTGCCGTAGTAGATGTCTTTGACATTGACTTTGACATTCTCCATAGGACGCATTCACTGCCTTTCCTCCGAGGTGCCCCCCGGTATATTTTCATGATTCAATCACAATCATCCAATTCCAATTTCTGCGCGACACGCACGGATTCGTTGTTTTCTTTTCAATATTTGTGCTTGTATCCATGCGCCAACTGTGGTACACTAGATACCGTAAGTTGGGGAATATGGCATCAGGCGATACTCCGGCAGAATGGGCATTTATTCTACCATGTCAAGTGTCTTATGTCAAGCAGATTTCCATAATTGGCAAAAAAAGCGGATTGTTTTGTACAAAACAATCCGCTTTTCGCGTTTTTGGGCCTAAATCATGCCATGCAGTCTGCGCCAAAGCCATTCGGCAGCAGCGCCGCGGCCGTATGGCTCTCATAGGTGCCGTCCCGGCGGCAGCAGAGGATCTCCATCTGCGGCGAGCACTCATAGAGCATCTGCCGGCAGATGCCGCATGGGGTGCAGACCGCGTCTTTGGAGGAGATCACGGCCGCCTGCACAAACTGCCTGCACCCGGAGGCCACCGCCTGGGCAATGGCCGCCCGCTCGGCACACAGACCGGCGCCGAAGGCTGCGCTCTCCACATTGCAGCCCACATAGACCTGTCCGTCTGTTCCCAGCAGCGCTGCCCCCACCTGGAATCTGGAGTAGGGCGCGTAGGCGCGGTCCCGCACAGCTGCCGCGCGGGCGATCAGTTCTTCCTTTGTCATGGTTCTGCCTCCTCTGTTTTATACATTATATTATATCCCACCAGGGCCAAACAAAGCGCAAACCCGGATACATGGCTTCCATGTATCCGGGTTTTGATTATCCCTGTGCCGCATCCCAGTGCCGAACCTTGTCGAAATCGTCTGTGACCGCCTTCTCAGGTGCGCCGGTGAGCAGACTGACCGCCACCAGGACCACAGAGGCCACCACAAAGGACGGCAGCAGCTCATAGATATTCCACAGGCCGCCCATGGGGCGCACCAGGAACTTCCAGATAAACACCATGGAGCCGCCGGTGAGCATACCGGCCAGTGCGCCCCAGCGGTTGGTGCGGCGCCAGAAGAGGCTGAAGAGCATAACCGGTCCAAAGGTACCGCCAAAACCGGCCCAGGCAAACGAGACGATGGCAAAAACCGAGCTGTTGGGATCGCGGGCCATAAAGCAGGCGAGCCCTGCAATGGCAAGCACCGTCAGACGGGCCACAATAATCGCCGCCCGATTGGAGAGCTTAATGCCAAAGACATCCTGCAGCAAATTCTGCGATACGCTGGAGGCCGCCGCCAGCAGTTGGGAGTCCGCCGTGGACATGGTGCAGGCCAGAATGCCTGCCAGGATGACGCCGGCCATCAGAGCCGCCGTCACGCCATGCTGGCTGAGCAGGCCCGCAATCCGAACCACTACACTTTCTGCCGCAGAACTGCTCTGGAAAACCTCCATCAGCCCCGACCTGGAGACAGCGAAGCCGATCACACCAATTAAAATCGCCACCGCCATGGAGATAACAACCCAAGTCGATGCAATTCGGCGGGAGAGCTTGATCTTGCGGTCGTTCTCAATGGCCATAAACCGCAGCAGAATATGGGGCATTCCAAAATAGCCCAGGCCCCATGCGATCATGGAAGCGATGGAGAGTGCGCCGTACGGAGTGGTCTCCCCAGTCAGGATGTTTGTAACCGTGTCCAGGCTGAGATATCCCGGTACGCTCTCGGCGTTGGCAATAACCGCATCCCAGCCGCCCGCAATCTGCAGGCCAAAGAACACCACAATGATCAGCGCAACGGTCATCACAATCGACTGGACCAGATCGGTTACACTGGCAGCCATAAATCCGCCGAGCGTGGTATACAGTGTGATAATGGCGGCGCTGATCAACATGGCCGTCAGATAGTCCACGCCCAGAATCGTCGCAAACAGTTTGCCGCAGGCCGCGAACCCGGAAGCCGTATATGGAATAAAAAATACAATGATCACAATTGCGGCGATCCCCATGAGCACCCGCTTTTTTTCGTGAAACCGGTTGGAGAAAAACTCCGGAATGGTGATGGAGTCTCCGGCCACCACTGAGTAACGGCGCAGACGCTTGGCCACCACAAGCCAGTTGAGATAGGTACCGATGGCAAGGCCAATGGCCGTCCAAGCTGCATCCGTAAGGCCTGTGAAATACGCTACGCCGGGCAGGCCCATCAGCAGCCAGCTGCTCATATCGGAGGCCTCTGCACTCATGGCGGTGACCACCGGTCCCAGCTTTCGGCCGCCCAAATAAAAATCGTCCACCCCGTTGGAGCGACGGGTATAGACGACGCCGATTGCCAGCATTCCAAGCATGTAAATTACAATTGAGATGACAATGCAGATCTGTGCACTTGTCAAAGTAATCTCTCCTTTCCCTCTTCCCGCAGCGGCAAGAATGTAGGTATCATACCATAAATTCCCCGCTTCGACAAGTTCACAGCCCACTTTTCTGTAAATTTCTCCATTTTCCAGTCCACCCAGCGCCCGATTTTCGCCTCTGCCGTCCACTGCCGCACCGGTATCTCCCGATTGGAATACAATGTAGTAGCCTATTTTGAAAGGAGGGTGTGCGGAATCCGTTTCCGCCATTTTTCACATGAGCAATCAAACATCCAACACACCCGTTGTTCCACTGCCCAACCCCGGCGAGGGCGGCCCTGTGGCGAATCCGTCCGAGGAGGAAAATCTGCCGGTTGTCCCGCTGCCCGATGTGGGCGAGGGCGGTCCCGTGGCGCCTGGGCCGGGCGAGGAAAACTACCCGGTTGTTCCGCTGCCCAATCCCGGCGAAGGCGGCCCTGTGGCGCCTGGGCCGGGCGACGGAAACTATCCCGTTGTCCCGCTGCCCAATCCCGGAGAGGGCGGCCCCGTGGCGCCGCAGCCATGGCCCAACCGTCCCACCCAGCCAAGCCGTCCGCAGTCCTACGCCGCCGTCCGGTTCCTGAACGCGGCCTATGGCTATGCGCCGTTCCGTATCTTTGTGCAAAACACCCGCATGGTCCGCCTGCTCAACTACGCGGCCGCCTCCAGCCA
>JAHZEE010000166.1:3400-3825 GCA_019421975.1 Clostridiales bacterium
CCAGCTACCTCCGGATTCCGGCCGGCTATCAGACCGTCACCGTCACAGGCGCCAACGGCTACATCTATCTCCAAAAGACCCTGCCCTTCCCGCAGAACGCCCGCTCCACCGTCGCAATCGTCAACACCGCCGGCGGCCTGGATCTGCTCCAGATCCCGGATACCTGCTGTGCGCCCGCCCGCGGCTACGGCGGCTTCCGCGTCAGCAACCTGGCGCGCAACAGCACGCCCCTGGATGTCCTGCTGGCCGACGGCCGGGTGGTCTATACCGATGTGCGGTTCAAGGAGACCACCTCCTTTAAGCAGATCCGCCCCGGCTCCTATCAGTTCTATTTTGCCGAGACCAGCCTGATGCCCATGCCGGACTATCAGGATATTGAGACGCTCGATGCGGCCTTTATCGGCACGAGTCCCGCCATCCAGACC
>JAHZEE010000167.1 GCA_019421975.1 Clostridiales bacterium
TGACGCAGTGGGGGCACCAGTTGATGATGCGGCTGCCCTTGTAGATGAGGCCCTTTTCATAGAGCCGGACAAAGACCTCCCGCACCGCCTTGGAACAGCCCGCATCCATGGTAAAGCGGGCGCGGTCCCAGTCACACGAGGAGCCCAGCTTCTTCTGCTGCTCCACAATGCGGTTTCCGTACTGCTGCTTCCAGGCCCAGACCCGCTCTAAAAACCGCTCGCGGCCCAGATCATAGCGGCTCAGCCCCTCCTTGCGCAGCTCCTCCTCCACCCGGATCTGGGTGGCAATGCCGGCGTGATCCACGCCCGGCACCCAGAGGGCGCAGTAGCCCTGCATCCGCTTAAAGCGGATCAGAATATCCTGCAGGGCCGCGTCCATGGCATGGCCCATGTGCAGCTGCCCCGTCACATTGGGGGGCGGCATGACGATGGTAAAGGGCTTTTTGGACCGGTCAATCTGGGTGTGGAAGTATTTGCGCTCCTCCCACATCCTGTAGATATCGCTCTCGACCTCCTGGGGATTATAGACTTTCGGCAGCTCTTTTGCCAATGCAATCAACTCCTACATAAAAAATACGCCCCGGACCATTGTCCGGGGCGAAGTATTCCGTGGTACCACCCGGGTTCCCGCTGTGCGGGCACTCGACACTCTGTAACGGGAGAACCCGTGCCTCCCTACGCAAGCCTTCAGGAGACCTCTCTGAGGTGACTTTCCCGGCGCCCTGGCGGAAACTTACACCTGCCGTTTCCTCTCTTGAGCACAAAAGCGCCTGTACTCTTCCTCATCTGCGATTTGACACAGTCATTTACATGAAACACAAGTTATCATACAGAGTTTCAAGGGGTTTGTCAATGAATTACCCCGTTTTTTGGAGAAAAATTCATTGGAGGCGCGCTGCGCGCAGATTTTAATAGAAATTTGCAAAGACAGAGGCCACAATGACCGTCATCAGCCCGGCCACGGCGATGGAGAGGCTGCTGATGGCGCCCTCGATCTCTCCCATGGTCAGCGCCCTTGCGGTGCCCATGGCATGGCAGGCCGTGCCGATGGCCACACCCTTTGCCACCGGCTCGTGGATGCGGAACAGCTTGCAGATGTGGGGGGCAAAGATGTTGCCGATCATGCCGGTGACGATCAGGACGCAGACTGTCAGGGTTGTCATACCGCCCAGCTCCTCCGAGACGCCGATGGCGATGGCCGTGGTGACGGATTTGGGGAGCAGCGTGATGTAGTGGTTGTGGGACAGGCCGAAGATCAGCGCAAGAATCAGAATGCTGACCATGTTGGCCACGACCCCGGAGAGAATCCCCGCCAAAATGGCGTGCCAGTTTTCCCGCAGGATCTGCAGCTGCTGATAGAGCGGAATGGCAAGACAGACCGTTGCAGGGGTCAGAAGAAAATTGATAATCTCATTTCCATCATAATAGATCTGATAGTCGACACGGAACAGGGCCAGGAAGGCCACGACAACGACGATGCTGAACAAAAAGGGGTTGAAGGCCTTGATCTTTTTTTGGATGGCGCAGCCGATAAAATAGACGCCCAGCGTCAGGACGACGGAGCAATAGGCCGATTGGGAGATCCATTCATTCATGCTTTTGCTTCCTCCTGTGGCGGATGATGAGCTGGGAGACCCAGCCGGCGACAAAGATGTCGATGAGCGTCGTCAGAATGGTGATGACGATGAGCGGGAGCAGGATTGGCTTGACGACCTCCCAGACATCGATGAGGCCGGCGGCCGCAGGAATAAACATCAGGGGCATGATGGCGACCAGAAGATTTCCTGCGCCCTCCACCCATTCCAGCCGAATCGCGCCGGTGCAGAGAAAGACGAGCATCAGGACGAGGCCATAGATACTGGCGGGGATTGGCAGCGGAATGGCCCGCCGGATTATTTCACCCAAAAAAGAGACCGCCAAAATCAGTGTAAATTCACGCGCGTATTTCATAATATTCCTCGATTCGATAAAAATCCAATGAAAAAATCTTAACGGCTTTTTTATAAAAAGTCAATTCTATTTCCAGATCAGGAAAAAAATTCACCCGGCCCATGGGCCGGGTGAAAATTCACAGTTATTTCATGGTGATGAGCAACTCGCCCGCCTTGACATTGCTGCCCTCCTTGATGAGGACCTTGTCAATTTCGCCATCCATTCGGGCCACCACAGAGGTCTCCATCTTCATGGCCTCAATGACGGCCAGGACCTGGTTCTCCTTGACCTTGTCGCCGGGCTTGATGTTGATTTTGGAGACAAGGCCCGGAATTGAGGCACCGATCTGGCTCTTGTCCTCCGGGTCGGCCAGCACCACCGCATTTGCAATGACAGAGGCGGTGGGATCCTTGACCGCAACTTCACGGCGCATGCCGTTGAGCTCAAACTGGACATTGCGGGTGCCGTCCTCGTTGTAGTCGCCCAGTCCCACATACTTGATGACAAGCGTCTTGCCGTCCTCAATATTGATCATGTTGGTCTCGCCCAGGGCCATGCCGTTGAAGAACACATGGCTGCCCATGCGGGTGAGGTAGCCATACTCCTTCTCGTGGCGGCAGTACTCCTCTACCACCTTGGGATAGAAGCACCAGGCGATGACAGTGCGCAGGTCGGCGTTGGGGCAGAACTTGCGGACCTGCTCCCAGGCGTCGTCCCAGTTGATGGGCTCCAGCAGCTCGCCGGGACGGCATGTGATGGGCGCCTCGCCCTTCAAGACCACCTTCTGCAGATCCTCCGGGAAGCCCCAGGCGGGCTGGCCCATCATGCCCTTGAAGTAGGAGACGACCGAGTCCGGGAAGGTCAGCGCCTGGCCGCGCTCGACAATGTTCTCCGGGGTCAGATCGTTCTGGACCATAAAGATCGCCAGATCTCCCACCATCTTGGACGACGGGGTCACCTTGACGATGTCGCCCAGCATGTCGTTGACGGTCTTGTACATCTCCTTGACCTCCTCAAACCGGTGGCCGAGGCCCAGGGATTCCACCTGCGGCTGCAGGTTGGTGTACTGACCGCCGGGGATCTCATAGCGGTAGATGTCGGTGACAGGATTCTTGAGGCCGTGGTCGAAATCTGCATAGCGCAGACGGACATCCGCCCAATAGTCCGTGAGCTTCTGCAGCTCCTGCAGGTCGAGCCCGGTATCGCGCTCGGTGCCCTCCAGGGCCGCGACCACAGCGTTCATGGACGGCTGGGAGGTCAGGCTGGACATGGAGGCAATGGCGGTGTCGACGATGTCGACGCCGGCCTCGGCGGCCATGAGCAGCGTGGCAACCTGGTTGGAGGTGGTGTCGTGGGTGTGCAGGTGGATCGGCAGGCCGACCTCCTGCTTCAGGGTGGAGATCAGCTTCTTGGCCGCATAGGGCTTGAGCAGACCGGACATATCCTTGATGCAGAGGATGTGGGCGCCGCGGCGCTCAAGCTCCTTTGCCATTTTGACATAGTACTCCAGCGTGTACCGGTCGCGCTTCGGATCGAGAATGTCGCCAGTGTAGCAGATGGTGGCCTCACAGACCTTATCCTGCTTGAGCACCTCGTCCATGGCGATCTCCATGCCGGGAATCCAGTTGAGGGAGTCAAAGACGCGGAACACATCGATGCCGGACTTGGCGCTCTCCTGTACGAAGGCGCGGATCAGGTTGTCGGGATAGTTGGTGTAGCCCACGGCGTTGGCGCCGCGCAGCAGCATCTGAAACGGGATATTGGGAATCTTCTCCCGCAGCAGATCCAGCCGCTCCCAGGGGGACTCGTGCAGGAACCGGTAGGCCACATCAAAGGTGGCGCCGCCCCACATCTCCAGAGAGAAGCAGTCGGAGAGAATCGCGGCCGT
>JAHZEE010000168.1:0-271 GCA_019421975.1 Clostridiales bacterium
AAGGTCGCGGACCGTGAGGCGCTTGACCGATTCACAGCCCAGATCCTGGAAGGCGATCTCCTCGGCCTGCTCGATGCGCCCGGCGATCAGCGCGCCCGCGCCGCCCACCGCGCAGAAGTAGACCGCGGGGTTGCGGACGATGGCGTCGACCACCGCGGCCGACCGCTCGCCCTTTCCGATCATGGCGGTCAGGCCCAGGTCCAGCAGCCGGGGCGCGTAGGGATCCATCCGCCCGGAGGGGGGGGGGCCGCCGGAGCCGACCGCCATGCCC
>JAHZEE010000168.1:281-3775 GCA_019421975.1 Clostridiales bacterium
GGGCAGCGGCGCGCCTGCGTCCAGCAGCTGGAAGATGCGCTTATGGGCCGCGTCGCGGGAGGTATAGACCGTGCCGCTGAGCAGCACGCGGTCCGAGGCGCGCAGCTTGGCGGCGGCGCTGGGAAGCTCTGCGGTATTCAGATGGTATTCTGCCATGCTTCGGCCTCCTTTGTCTGGGGCAGCAGCGCCTGAAGGCTGCCGGAGGTCTGCTCATAGATGGAGCGGATACCGGACAGGGCCGTCTGGAGCCGCTCATAGCTGCAGAGCAGGTCCTGGCAGAGCTGGCCGGCCTCGCCGCTGGAGCTGTCGAACCGGCGCATGGCCTCGGTGAAGATCTCGTCGATGGCCTTCTGCAGCTGGCCGGCGCGGGCACAGGCCAGCCGCTCCGCCGCCTCTGCGCGGCGATAGGCCGCCAGCTCCTGCGCCTGGAGCGTTTGGGAGGGCGGCGCGGCCGGCGGCTCAGGGGGCGCGGTCTCGGCGGGCGGCTCGCTGGGGGCCGATTGTGCAAGCTGTCGCCGCAGCTCGCTGTTTTCCGCCTGCAGCTGCTTGAGCGCCTGCTGGTGCGCCTGGGCCAGAGACTCGATATAGTGCACCACATCCATCCGGTTGAACCCGCCGACCGCGGTGCGGAATTTGGGAAGGTCGTTGTATTCCATCCAGAACCCTCACAATCTGTTGAAATCTTGTACTAATTGTAGCATATCCCAGCGGTAAAAACAAGGACAGAAACCGTCAGCCGCCGGAGCCTGCTTCCAGCGTCTGGGCCTGGAAGCTGAAGCGGCAGGACGCGTCCGTGGCGGCGCCGTTGGACTTGACGGCGGTGAAGTGGACCACCACATGGTAGGTTTCGCCGGCCTGGAAGGCGTCCTGGACTGCGGCGCCCGCCAGCAGACCGGGGGTCAGCTCGGTGGGAAGGGCGGAGCGGGACAGGGGCAGAAAGGGAACCTCGACCAGCGCCGCACCCCCTTTGGCAATTTCGATGGAGGTGATCTGGGCGGAGCTGAGGCCCTGGGTGTTCTGGACCGTGACGGTCAGCTGGCCGTCTGCCAGACTGTGCTGGCAGTGGTAGGAGATGGGTTCATAGGAGATCAGGTGGACCTGTCCGTTCTCCCAGAGCACATCGTAGTAGAAGCACGCGGCGAGATAGCGGATCGGCGCGTAGGCGCGATTGTCCAGGATGACGGCGGCGGTGTCCATCTCCATCACCCAGCCGCCGCTGACAAGCTGCTGCATCTGGCCGGTTTTGGCGTCGTATCCGTACCACTGGTCGGACCGGACCTCGTACTGCCTTGAGCCGATGTAGAAGACGACCTCCCGGTGGACTGGGTAGCTCTCGGCGATGCCGTCCTGATCGTTGTCCTGGCGGATGGGCGCGGTCTCGGCGGTCCAGTCCTTGGTGAAGGTGACAGTCCGCTGCGCCCCATTCCACTGCACCGTCAGCCCCAGGGCGTCTGCCACGGCGCGCAGGGGGACCAGGGTCCGGTCATTTTCATCCACGAAGGGGAGCGCATCTGAAAAGGAGACGGCATCGCCCTGCACCGTGACGCCGGGCGCCGCACCGGCCAGCGAGACGCAGAGGGCCAACGCCAGGGCGAGTGACAGCAGCTTGGTGAAAAAAGATTTCATAGGTCCGCTCCTTTTGGTGAAATTTTAATAATTATAACAAAATTTAACATCTTGTGCCACCCAATTAAATCTAAAGAATCATGAAGAATTCTGTGGAAAAGAGCAGTGGAAAATCCCTTTACAAGCAGGGAAGAATCTGTTATAATACAAGCGTTGTGAATATGCGCCGGTGGCTCAACGGATAGAGCATCGGATTCCGGTTCCGAGGGTTGGGGGTTCGAATCCCTTCCGGCGTGCCAAAAAGGAAAGACACGAGCTGCGTCGTGTCTTTCCTTTTTTTGGCCGCTCACCGCCTCTGCGCAGTTCTCCGCCCAGGCAGTAAGCTGCATTCCGGCGATGTGAAAGAGGCGGACATGCGGCTTCCATCTGGCCGGCTTCCGACAGGAGGTTGACAACAGAGAGAACGGCTGCTATAATGAAAAAAGTTCGGTAGGTGAGGCTACTACAGGGATATGGGTCGCTGCCGCGGAGTTGTGGAGACACAATGAAAAGGTTTGAACAGGCTGTCTCGAATCCAAGGTACAGCATAATGCGATTTCACCGCCCTGTAAAGCTAAAGCTCAGACGAAGATACAGCGGTCTTATGGCTCCCGTATATTCCTGCCGGATATACGGGAGCTTTTATTTTGACCGGGAAAGGACGGCGCTTGCTTTGGATCACAGTCGATGCTTGGCAGTGAAAACGATGATTACGGAATGGTTCGGCGGCAAGGGGCGTCCTCCTGCGGTCTGAGCTCTTTGCGCCCTGTTTTGCCGTAGCCACCGTTTTCCGATCTGAGGACGGTGGTTTTTTTGCGCCCTTTTTTCAGAAACAAACGCCGGTGACGGCGATTATATAGAGAGTCCAATTTGAAATGTGAGGTGAGAGGCAATGGACACAGGAAGTAATTGCGGCAGAGGATCCAAGGGACGAGGGCACTGTCCAAAGGCCATACGGCCGTGGCCGTGCCTCCGCCATTCAACAGAATGACAGTCTCTCTTGGGCGCTGTGCCGTACTTTCTGCATGATGCTGTAAAACCCTATCTGACGATCACAGGAGGTACAAGTGATGACTCAAAAAATGAATCTGATTTCTGTCCGCCGGGCGGCCGAACAGGCAGCCGCCCGGGACGCACAGAACCGCCGCATCGAATTTGCGGCCACCCATACGGCCCCGGAGGTTCTGGCGGCGCTGCACACCGGACCGACGGGACTGGAGCCCTGGTTGGTGGAGCAGAGCCGGGCAGAGCACGGCTCCAACCATGTGACCCGGGAGAAGAAAAAGTCCCTTCCCAGACGCCTGGCGGGGGCGTTTATCAACCCGTTTACCGCCATCTTGTTTTGCCTGGCGCTGGTGGCAGCGGTGACAGACATGATCCTTCCGGCCCTTTCCCGGCTTGGCAGCACGCCGGATGACTTTGATCCGCTGACCGTCATCATGATCGTGACCATGGTGATCCTTTCCGGCGCCCTCCGCTTCGTGCAGGAGTCCAGAAGCGGCAATGCGGCAGAAAAGCTGCTGGCCATGATCACGACCACCTGCACCGTCACCCGGGCCGGGCAGGCGGCGGAGCGCCCCATGGACGAGCTGGTGGTCGGCGACATCATCCACCTGTCTGTGGGGGACATGGTCCCGGCCGATGTGCGCATCCTGGAGGCAAAGGACCTGTTCATCAGCCAGGCCAGCCTCACCGGAGGGAGCGAGCCGCTGGAAAAGATATCCGGGGCCAGCGAGACGGAGGGCAGTGTGACCGATTACGCCAATATCGCCTTTATGGGCAGCAATGTGATCTCCGGCACAGCCTCCGCCGTGGTGGTCAGCGTGGGAGACCACACCCTGTTCGGCTCCATGGCCGCAGATGTGGCGGGGGAAGCGGCGGGGACCAGC
>JAHZEE010000169.1:0-2620 GCA_019421975.1 Clostridiales bacterium
TCGGCCATCTCGGCAGGCTCGCTGCTGGTCATCGCCCTGATGGTTGCAGAGGGCAATATCGCCATTGTCATTGCGGCCCTGCTGGGGGCCTGTATTGGTTTTATTCCCTACAATTTCAACCCGGCCAAAATTTTTATGGGGGACACAGGCTCCACCTTCCTGGGCTACATTTTGGCGACCCTGTCCATCCAGGGACTGTTCAAAATGTATGCCATCATCTCGTTTGCAGTCCCGTTCCTGATCCTGGGCGTGCCGATTTTCGACATCTGCTTTGCCTTTCTGCGCCGGATTGCCAAGGGCCAGAACCCCATGATTGCAGACCGCGGGCATGTCCACCACCGCCTGATTGACATGGGCTTTTCCCAGAAGCAGTCTGTGGCCATCACCTATATGATTACAGCAATTTTGGGCCTGGCCGCAGTGGTTCTGACGACCTCCGGTGAGTTTAAGGCGATGTTCTTAATTGGAAGCGTGTTCATTGTCGGGGCCATCGGGATGCGCCTGATTTTTGCAGACCATCCCGCCCCAAAAGAGCATACAGAGCCGGAGCAGCAAACACTGGAGCAGCAGACGCCGGAGCAGGACAGGTCTGCCGAATCAGGCGAGGATGCGCCCGGGAGAGAGGATGATACCCATGAAGAAACTTAAAGTGATGTCCGTGTTCGGCACCCGGCCGGAGGCCATTAAGATGGCGCCGCTGGTGCAGGAGCTGGCGAGACGAGAGCATGTTGAGAGCCTGCTCTGTGTGACGGCGCAGCACCGGCAGATGCTGGATTCTGTGCTGGAAATTTTTCATCTGCAGCCCGACTATGATCTGGATATCATGGAGCCGCGGCAGACGCTGACGACCATCACCTCCAAGGCCCTTTTGGGAATGGAAAAGGTGATCGAGCAGGCAAAGCCGGATCTCATCCTGGTCCACGGAGATACCACCACGACCTTTGCCGGCGCACTGGCGGCCTTTTACCACCAGGTGCCCATCGGCCATGTGGAGGCGGGGCTGCGCACCTGGGACCCGTATTCGCCGTTCCCGGAGGAGATGAACCGGACCATGGTGGCAGACCTGGCCGCACTGCACTTTTCCCCGACGAGGGCCAATGCAGACAATCTGCGCAGAGAGTCGGTGCTGGGGGAGATTTTCATCACCGGCAACACGGTCATCGATGCCATGCAGACAACGGTTCAGGAGCAGTTCCGATTTGAGGAGGAGCTGCTCAATACCCTGGACTTTCAAACCCGTCGCGTCGTTGTGCTCACCTGCCACCGCAGAGAAAATTACGGCGCGCCCATGCAGCAGATCATGCAGGCGGTCAAAAAGGTCGTGGAGACACACCCGGATGTGGAGGTTGTCTATCCGGTACACCTGAGCCCTGTGGTGCGGGAGTGCGCGTTCCGGATTTTGGGCGGCGTCCCCAGGGTGCATCTGATTGACCCGCTGGATGTGGAGCAGATGCACAATCTGATGGCCCGCTGCTATCTGGTGATGACGGACTCCGGCGGACTGCAGGAGGAGGCGCCCGCCATGGGAAAGCCGGTGCTGGTCCTGCGCAGGGAGACGGAGCGGCCGGAGGCCATTGCGGCGGGAACGGCAAAGCTGGCGGGCGTCACAGAGGCGTCCGTGCTGGCGCTGGCAAATGAACTGCTGGACGATCCGGCGGCATACACAAAAATGGCAAAAGCCGTCAACCCATATGGTGACGGCCATGCCTGCCAGCGCATCGCAGATGCGATCGATTGGCATTTTCAGTTTCGGGCAGAAAGGCCCGCGGACTATTCTCCGGTCTGACGGTTCGCGGAAGGAGGCTGTGTCATGAAGCGCAAAAGTGAGGCCAGCATGGTTGTGCTGGTGGTGATAACAGCCCTGTGCATCACGGGTGTTTTGGTGGCGGCATTTCTGCTGAACTCCGCGGGAGAGCGGGAGCAGTCCATCACACTGCCGCAGCGGCCCGATGAGCAGCCGGTGGAGCAGACGCCGGACTCGCCGTTTCTGGAGCTGACGCCGGAGAATGTGGCGGCGGTGGTGCAGACCCTTCAGCGGCCGGAGAACTACCGGCAGAATTTGACCATCACGACTGCCTGGGGCCAGAGCAGCACTGTGCAGACTGTGGAGCTGCTGCATACAGCTGCGGGGACGAGAGTCGATCTCACCTCCGCGCAGGGCACAACGCACACCCTGACGGACGGAAGCACAATCTATCTCTGGTATGACCGGGAGTCTGACTATATCTCCAGAGCGGCCAGCGATGTGACGCCGGACGATCTGGCACATATTCCCACCTATGAGCAGATCATAGAGATCCCCCCGGAGCGCATCGTCACGGCGGAGTATCGTACAGAGGCAGAGGCCGATTATCTGTTTGTAAGCTGCCAAAACGGGGACTATACAGAGCAGTTCTGGCTGGATCTGTCCTCCGGACTGCTCACGCGCGCCGAGACGCTCTATCAGCAGACCGCGATCTACACCATGCGGCAGACGCAGCTCACATTGGTGGATCCCGCTGCGCTGGACGAGAGCCTGTTTACACTGCCGGATGGCACAGAGCCGTTTCAGACCCTAGAAGAACAAAAAAGCGATGGCGGCGATCAGAACAATTAACTGATCGCCCTCGCCGTCCAGCAG
>JAHZEE010000169.1:2630-3753 GCA_019421975.1 Clostridiales bacterium
AAAGCTGCGGCCGAGCCCGCCGGTGCCCGGCGCGCAGTCATTGCCGGCAGAGACCGGCTCCGAGATCACATTGGGCGGTGCGGCGGGCGCCGGGATGTAGTCGGTGGGGGAGGGAACCCGCTCCCGCCGGTAGTTCCCGTCGGAACCGGGAATGTAGCGATTATACATATGCTGCTCCTTTCTCTACAGCCGCAGCCCGCCATTTTTGAGCGCCGCCTCTGCAATGCCAGTCAGTCTGGCGATGCGGACGGCACGATCCACAGAGTTTCGGCGCGCCGGATTTAAAAACGGCCGCAGGGCGTTGAGCAGCGCCATCTGCCGGTCATTGATCTGGCCGCCGTTCTGCATGATGGACAGAAAGGTCTGGAGCATTTTTTCATCCAGAATGGGAGCCGATGCGTCCGGCTCAGCGGCGGCGGCTCCCGGTGCTGCTGGCTCTGCCGGTGCAGACGGTGCAGATGGCGGACTGATTCCCAGACTCTTTGCAATGGAAAGAATCTGATCCATGCTGTTTGGATCACTGAATATTGCACTTAATTTTTCTTCTAATCCATCCATAATAAGACCCTATTTTCGGTTGATTTTATCCACAAGCTCCTGCGCCTCAGCAGTCTGCATCATAGGAGACAGAATTTGCTGCGCGGCTGCCTGATCTCCCCGTTTCAGCGCCTCGGCGGCCTGCTTCAATACGGCGCCGCCGTCACGGCTGAGATAGGCGATCAGCTTTTTGCCCTCGTCTGTGCCGAGCACTTTTCGGATGTCCGCCTGGCTGAACGGAAGCCGGTTGTCAGATTGATTCATATAGAATCCCTCCTATCTTGTCTGCTTCATTCTATGCGTCAGTCGCGGAAATGGTGATAGTGGTTTGAAAATTTTAGTTTTATCAGACTCCCACGGCAGTCTCAAGTGGATGATGCAGGCCGTGGAACGGGAGCGGCCCGAACGGGTGCTGCACCTGGGAGACCATGCGGCAGATGCGGTTCAGCTGCAGGCCGCGCTGCCGGCACTGCCGGTTGAGATGGTCTGCGGAAACTGTGATCTGCAGCAGTCAGCACCGCAGACTCTGTGCCAAACATACGCGGGAAAAACCATCTTTATGACCCATGGCCATCTGTATCAGGTG
>JAHZEE010000017.1:0-247 GCA_019421975.1 Clostridiales bacterium
AGCAGAACAGAGTCTCGTTCAGGTGGGTCATCTCGATGATCTTGTCCTTCACATGAGAGGCCTTCTCCGCGCCGTTCATCTCTGCAATCAGAGCGGTTGCGCCGATCAGCACATCGCCCACGCCGACCTTGCAGCCGCCGTAGCTCTGGCGGTGGAAGCCGGCGAAGCGCTCGACCAGCATGCCTGCAAACTCGGTCTCACCGTTGAGGAAGATGCGGTCGTTCGGAACGAACACATTGTCGAAAAT
>JAHZEE010000017.1:257-4887 GCA_019421975.1 Clostridiales bacterium
GTCCTTGTCGTCCGGGCCCATGGAGATGGTCGGCATGACAATGATCTCATGGGAGTTGCACACGCCGGTCTGGTGGACCTTGGCGCCGCGCACCACGATGCCGTCCGGACGGCGCTCAACCACGCGCAGGAACAGATCGGGATCCTCCTGCAGGTGCGGGGCCTTGCTGCGGTCACCCTTCGGGTCGGTCATCGCGCCGTCGACGACCAGGTCGTTGTCCTGCACATAGGTCAAAAACTTCTTGAAGTTCTCATGGTAGTGCGTGCCGTACTTCTGGTCGATCTCGTAGGTGGTGGAGTAGACAGCGTTGTTGGCGTCCATACCCACACAGCGCTGGAAGCAGGCTGCGGTCTTCTGGCCCAGCAGGCGCTGCATCTTAACTTTTTTAATCAGATCACCAGTGTTCTGGTGAATGTTGGTAAAACGGTTGACCGTGTGTCCGGTCAGGTGGGAGGTTGCAGTCATCAGATCTGCATACTCCGGCATCTGTGCCAGATCATAGGTCATGCGCAGGGAGTTCAGAGACGGACGGAGAATGGGGTTATCCACCGAATTCTCAACCTTCTTGCCGAACATATAAATCTGCATCTTCATTTTGCGGATGCTCTCGATGTACTGCTCACCAGTCATAAGTGCCATAGTATCGTCAGTCCTTTCAAGATAGATGGATTGATCATGGTTCCGTCCAACGGCGCCGACCTCCTGGGCGCAGATAGACGAGCTTAATCCATCTAGTATGCTATCACAAGCCCAGCCTTTTTTCTATAAGAACTTTTTGGCAGGTGCCAAATTCATAAATATTTCCAAAAAAAATTTGGTGAATTGTGCAAATTTTTCTGATTTTGTCAGGTGTTTTGGTGTGTACCTACTGCCCGATTCTGTCTGGTATCACGGCCTTTGCAGGCGCAGATCCAACTGCGCAAATTCCGCCGAAGCGGGCCAGCGCAAAGCCGGCGGCCGCCTGGCCGCCGGCTTCGCCGGTTCAGTGCTGCAGGCCCATGGGCTGCTGCCTGAAAATACGCGGATCCATCTGCTTGAGCTCCGGCGAAACAAGAGGGAGAAACTCCATCTGGTCGAGCACCTGGGTCTGCAGATCGATGCCGGGCGCAATCTCCGTCAGCATCAATCCCTCCCTCGTCAGACGGAACACCGCCCGCTCTGTCACATACAGGATCTCCTGCCCACTCTCCACGGCATAGGGGCCGGAGAAGGTGACCTGCTGTAATTTTTTTACAAATTTGCGGACTTTCCCCTCCTTCAAAATGGCGAGCCGCCCGTCCTTTGCCTCGATCTCCAGTCCAACTGCAGTCAGTGTTCCGCAGAACACCACCTTGGGCGTGGACTGGGCGATGTTGATAAAGCCGCCGGCCCCCATGGCCTTGGGGCCGAACTTCGAGACATTCAGGCTGCCCTCTGCGTCCACCTCCGCCAGCCCCAGGAACGACAGATTCAACCCGCCGCCGTCATAGCCGTCAAACTGGGCGTTCTGCGGCAAAATGGCCTCCGGGTTATAGGCACAGCCAAAGTCCTTGGCCGAGGTCGGCACGCCGCCGATGGGGCCGGATTCGACCGAGAGGGTAAACTGGTCGGACACGCCCTCCTCGTCTGCCACCATCCCGATGCCGTCCGGGATGCCGATTCCCAGATTGATCACTGAGTTTGGCTGCAGCTCCATCACGCAGCGGCGGCCAATGAGCCGCTTGGCGTTCAGGACGATCTCCTCCTGCCTGTGCTCCAGCACCTTCCGGCAGTCGCCGCAAAGTGCCGGCTCATGCCCGATGTTGAAGGTCATCATGTGGTTGTGGGCCGCATCCTGTACCGGAACCACATAGTCCACATACTGCGCGGGGATGTGGACGAGCCGCGGGTCCAGCGATCCCGTCTTTACAATCTCGCGCACCTGCACGACCACCTTTCCGCCGGTATTGTGCAGCGCCTGCGCCACAGAGAGCGTCTCAAAGGTGGCGCCCTCGCCCTCCAGGGAGATATTTCCCTTTTCATCTGCGTATGTACCGCGCAGGAACGCAAAATCCAGCCGCGGCGGGTGGCAGTAATAGAGGTATTCCTCTCCTTCCACCTGCGCCACTTTGATGGTGTCCTTTTGGGTGCGGGCGTTGAGCTTGCCGCCCTCCAGCCGCGGATCCACGAAAGTGTGCAGGCCGATTTTGCTGAGGGTCGGCCGACGGCCGGCAATGTCCCGGAACATGGTGGAAATCACGCCCTGCGGCCAGTTGTAGGCCTCAATTTTGTTTTCCATCACCAGCTTTTGGACCTGATCCGCCGGGCCATAGTGGCCGCCTGTGATCCAGCCAAGCATGCCCTCATGGCCGATGTGGTTGAGGCCGCGATGTCCATAGCCCTGTCCGGAGGAGTGGATCCAGTGCAGGCCGGTCGGATGGCCGGTCTCAAGGAAGCGGTTCTCCAGCTCCAGGAGCAGCTCCTCCGCCACAGCCGCAGCGCCCATCCCCTGCGAGACCATCCAGGCGCCGTCCGGCACCTGCTTTACAATCTCCTTCGCCAAAATCACTTGCATTTTGCTTCCTCCTTAACCGATGACCATGGTCGGCAGCCAGGTGACAATGCCGGGGAATATGACACACAAAACCGTGACCACCAGAACCAGGGCGATAAACGGAATGACGCCATAATAGACATCGCTGATCCTGACATTGGAGGGCAGAATGCCCTTGATATAGAACAGCGCAAAGCCAAAGGGCGGCGTCATAAAGCAGGTCTGCATCAGCACGGCCAGCGTGGCGCACAGCCACAGGCGGTCAAAGCCAAACAGGTCCATGATCGGCAGGAAGATCGGCATGCAGATCATGACAATGCCGGTCCAGTCCAAAAAGCAGCCCATGATAAAGACCAGCAGGAAGAAGATCATCAGCGCCCCCCACTTGCCGAGTCCCAGGCTCTCGACCAGTGCAATAATCAGGTCGTCGCCGTCCAGGGACATGAAGATCCCAGTGAAGGCGGCGGCGCCGAAGAGGATGATGAACACCATGGCGGTGGTCTTTGCCGTATCGACCAGCGAGTCGTACAGCATCTTCCAGCTGAACTGCTTGTAGCAGATGGCCAAAACCAGGGCAAACAGGGAGCCCATGCCGGCCGCCTCTGTGGGGGTCGCGATACCGCCAAAGATGGAACCCAGCACCGCAAAAATCAAAATCAGCGGCGGAATCAGATTGATGAGCGAGCCTGTGACCCGCTTTTTGAAGGGCATCTCTGCCAGCTCCTCTGCGGACATGGCCGGGCCCCAGTCCTTGAAGATATGGCACACCACAATAATGTAGATCATGTAGCTGGCGGCCAGGGCCAGGCCGGGGATAATTGCGGCAAAGAACAGCTTGCCGACGGAGACCTCTGCATAGGTTCCCAGTGTGACCAGCATGATCGACGGCGGGATCAGGATGCCCAAAGAGCCGCCGGCACAGACCATGCCGCAGGACAGGCGCTTATTGTAGTTGAACTTCAGCAGGATGGGGACAGAGAGCATTCCCATGGTGACCACAGAGGCGCCGACGATGCCGGTGGTAGCCGCAAAAATCGTGGACACCGCGATCACGGCAAGGCCCAGTCCGCCCTTGAGCGGCCCCAGCAGAAAGCGGATGGAATAGAACAGTCCGTCGGCCACCTTGGAGTGGGTGAGAAAGTTTGCCATCAGGACAAACATGGGAATGGCAATCATGGAATAGCTGGTTCCCTGGTTGTAGACCTTTGTCATGGCGATGGTCAGGCCATCGCTGCCCCAGGCATACCATCCGACCAGCACGCCGACACCGCCGAGCACAAAGGCCAGCTCCTCGCCGGAGACCAGTCCAATAATCATGGTGCCGAACAGTACCAGAATCAAAATCGCGGGCAAACTCATACCTGCTGCCTCCCCTCTTCTGCGGCCGGCGGGAGATCTCGCTTGGCCTTATAGTGATCGTAGATGGCGACAATCAGCTTGAGCTCCTCTGAAACCGCCTGCAGCGCAAGGAGCGTAAAGCCGATGGCCAACCCGATTTTCTTCGGCCACACCGGGACAACCCACATGCTGTACAGGGTCTCGCCGGAGGTAAAGGAGTCAATGAAGAACTGCCAGGCGCCTGGCGTCAGCATGAATACAAATGGGAACAGGAAAATCAGGTGTGTAATGGATTTCAGGATATTCTGCGCATTCTGGGAGAACCGGCTGGTGACAACATCTACACAGACATAGGCGCCGCGCAGGAAGCCGAACGCCGCAATTAAAATGACATAGCAGGCTTCAATCATAATCATCAGCTCGTAGGCCCAGATGGTGGGGCTATGGAAAAAATACCGGCTCACAACCTCAATCACGATTACGACCATGATTGCAAGAGCCCCCAGCATGAAGAACCGGCCAAGATACTCATTGATTGTATCAATCAGCTTGGAGATCTGCCTTAGAGCACCCATACCCTCGCTCCTTCCAATTCTGAATTATATTTTTGAGAATAAGCCTCCGCCGCCCCTCAGGCTGGCGGAGGCTTCTAGTTGTCATCTCTACTATTGATGGCCTAAGTATGTTTAAATTACTCCGAATCGCTGTTAAAGCCAAAGCCGTACATATCCAGCATATCGCGGTATTGGGAGATGTGCTCTTTGTACTCCAGCATGGAGC
>JAHZEE010000017.1:4897-8288 GCA_019421975.1 Clostridiales bacterium
GGTGTCAAACCATTCGGATTCCTGGCGCGCCTCCTCATAGACCTCCTCGGCAGTGGCGCAGAAGGTGTCCCACGCCTCGGGATCCCACTCGGTGAGCTGCGTGCCGCTGGCCAGGATCTCGTTGGTGGCTTCAATATCGTTGTAGTCATAGCGGTGAATGGCGTCGAACATGGTCAGGTAGGAGGCCGTCTGGATGATCTCCTTATAGTTGTCCGGCAGCTCGTTCCAGGCGTCCAGATTGATCATGACGCCATTGCAGCCGGCGGACTGATACCAGGCCGGCGCAACCCAGTAGTCGGTGACTTCTTCCAGGTGGAAGGTGTAGTCGGCGTATGGCGTGGAGTACTCCGCCGCATCGATGACGCCGCGCTGCAGCGACTCATACAGCTCAGAACCGGAGACTGTCACCGGGGTAATCCCCAGCTTTTCCGCCACGCGGCCCGCCAGAACGCCGCCCAGACGGACCTTCATGGTCTGCATATCCTCCACTGTACTGACCGGCTTGGAAGAGCGGATACCGGACTCTGCCAGATGGTAGACCAGCGGGAAGTAGGTCATGTTGTAGTCGCCGAAGACGCCCTGGTAGATGTCCAGCCCGCCGCCCTCATAGCACCACAGCACATAGTCCATCTGGCTGAACAGGTTCATGGTGGTGGCCAGCAGCTCAAAGACCACATCCCGGCCGGCCCAGTATCCGGCCCAGTCGCCGCCGCACTCCACAGTGCCATTGGAGACATAGTCGAATACCTCTGCCTGGTCGCACATTTCACCGACAGAATAATAGTTGATCGTGAAATGTCCATTTGACAGCTGGCTGACATAGTCACAGAAGGTCTGGTCCGTGACCGCATGGGCGGTGCCTGCGCTCCAGGTTGTCACCATCTTCCAGGTCACATCGGGCATCTCATCCGAGGATGTGGCCGTCGTACCATTGGTTGAATTGGCGGTTTGCTTTTGCTGGTCCATTGCTCCGCCACTGCTGCCACAGGCAGCCAGGCTGAGAATCATCGCCAGAGACAGGGTCATTGCAACAATCTTTTTCATGCGCATTGTGTGATCCTCCATTCTCTTTCTTGCAGTCGGTTTTTACAACTACTGATACCTGTATATGTCTAAACGAAAGGGAAATTGTGCATTCTAAGCTTAGAAAAATCGCATTCGGAATTGTGCATTATTTAAACTTTATTCATATTTGTAAATAATTTTTTATATTTTATCTGCAAAATCTCCCTTTTCTGAATTGAAAACCAACTGACAGGTCCCATTTTTCCGTTTTATTCCTTAGATTTTTCACGCTTTTTTCTCCATCGGTAACACCTCATTTATTTATATTTCTTTAACATTATATAAAGATTTTGTTTCATCGTCAATTAATATTATCACTAATGATATTTTAATATCTTTAGTGATAATGTAATATCTCTAAAAAACGATATCATACACAGTGAGGTGATCGCATGATTGGAGAACGCATCAAAGATTTAAGGGAAAAGCACGGTTTGACCCAGACTGCACTGGCCAGAAAGCTCGGTCTTTCCCGGTCTGCCATCAACGCCTGGGAAATGGGCATCAGTACCCCTTCCACACAGTACCTGGTGGAGCTCTCCCTTTTATTTAAGGTTTCGACCGATTTTCTCCTGGAACTCAATCATGCGGAGACCGTCGATATCTCCACCCTGGATCTGGAGGAAAAGACCATCCTCTACTCCATGCTGAACTACTTCATGCGGCACAGAAGAATTGCGGAGCTGCTCCGGGAATCCGGCGTGAGCGAGCCGGAGGAGCTGGACGCAACAGCACCCAGCCAGGCCGAGCCGACGCTCCCTGGATCTGGCAGCCTGTTATAATAATGAAAAAGCGCGTGGGATCCCATCTCCCACGCGCTTTTTATTGCCTCTTTCTTGACAGGATACCGGAATCGTGGTACTATCGTTAACACCGTTAATTAATGGCGCTTCTCCCCTGGAGATCCACGCCAGGAAAGGACTCATTTCATGGACCAAAAGACCCCGCAGCCCTTTGACTGTGAAGCAGCTGCACAGTCGCTGTTAGATTTGATCGCACAGTTTGTACATACCAATCTAAACCGCGCCCTGTATTCCATGATGCACGGAGAGGGGTTCGCACTGCTCCTGCTCCGGGAGGCCGATAAGCTGCTGCTTCCCAGCGAACTCAGCGCAGAACTGAATGTCAGCACCGCCCGCATCACGGCACTGCTCAACGCGCTGGAGAGCAAGCAGATGATTCTGCGGCAGCCGGATCCGGACGACCGGAGAAAGACCAGAATCTGTTTGACTGCGGCAGGCCGCAGTCAGGCGGATCTCATTTTTAATGAGATCCGCTGCAACGCCGTCTATGCGCTCTCCCACCTGTCTGAGCAGGACGCCAGCGACTTTCTGCGGATTCTGCGCCGAATTCTTGCAATTGCAGAAGATATTCCATATCCATTTCCAGGAGGCAAATCATGAAACAGACAACAAGATGGCTCGCGCTGTGTCTGGCGCTCTGTCTGACGCTCCCAACCGGTCTGATCGCCCTCGCTTCCCCCACTGCAGCGGCGCAGACGCGCACTTTTCAAATTGCAGTCGGCCAGAGCTTCACCGATTCGGACGGCGCCGCTCTGGGCGCCGCCTTTTTAGATGAGAATGGCCGCATGCTCGTCCCCCTGCGGGCACTGGCACAGCAGATGGATCTCACCGTCACCTGGGATGCAGCCAGACGCACCGCCTGTTTTACCGGCGCCACGGCGGGCGGCGATTCTCAGGCGGAGGCCCAATTCACCGTTGGCAGCAATCGCTACACCCTGACTGTGGACGGCCACACCCAGACCGGAACCATGGACACTGTGGCGGTCCTCTCCGACAATCGTACTTACGCGCCGGTCCGGTATCTCGCCACGGCCTTTGGCTACCAGGTGGGATGGGACGGCGCGGCCCGAACCGCCACCGTCACCACAGAGCCGCTGCCTGATACCGCCCAGGACGCCGCAGATCCCGGCACGATTTCATTTGAGGACCTTGACACCCGCGTGCGTACCGGCTCCACCGCCTATCTCGCGCTGGAGGAGACCATCGCATCCATCTCTTCCGTGGACTACGATACGATGCGCTCCAATCTGCGCGACCAGCTCAACAAGCTGGCAGACGGGCTGTGGTTCTCCTATGTCTACACCGACGACTCCTACACGCAAAACGCTCTGCAGTCCACCTACGACACCCTGCGCGACACCTTTGACGACCTCAAGTCGGGGGATCTGCAGCAGGACAACGCCGACGCCATTCGTCAGCTGCGCGACGCGCAGGATCAGATCCTGATGGGCGCCCAGACCCTCTATGTGGCCATCTATTCCATGGAGCAGTCGCACGCCGATCTCACCCGCTCGCTGCAAACA
>JAHZEE010000017.1:8298-15063 GCA_019421975.1 Clostridiales bacterium
TCGCTCCATCGAGGAGATGGAGCTGCGCTATGCGCTGGGTCAGATCTCCGCACTGACGCTGGAGCAGGTGAAATCCAACCGCGCCACCCTCGCCGGCAATCTCGACACCCTGGAAATGAATCTCTCCAACTACAAAGCGCAGCTGCAGAATATTCTGGGGCAGGCGCCCACTGGCGAGCTGACCCTGCAGCCTCTGCCCGCCGTGACGGAGGCGCAGCTCTCCAATCTGGATCTCGAGCAGGATCTGGCAACTGCAAAGGAGCGCAGCTGGACGCTCTACAGCGCCAAACTGACCCTGGACGATGCAGAGGAGACCTGGAAGGACGCGCAGAAGGACTACAACTTCGGCGACGACAAGGACGAGCGCTATCTCTATGAGATGGCACAGCACACCTGGCAGGCGGCGCAGGATACCTACAATGCGGCCGTTGAAAACTATGTGCTGGGCTTCCGTCAGCTCTATGCGTCTGTGGGGGACTGCCAGCAGCTTCTGCAGGCAGCGCAGGTCTCCCTCGACTACGAGACCCGGAACTATCAGGCCACGCAGCTCAAATATCAGCGGGGTGCCGTCTCGCGCAACGCGCTTTTGGATGCAGAGGACGCCTACAACACCGCCCTTTCCGCAGTTGACTCTGCAGCAAGCGGCCTTTTTACTGCATACAACAACTATTGCTGGGCTGTGGGATGCGGCCTGCTGCAAGCCAACGCTTAATAGAAGAAAGGAACGAAGTCATCCATGAAGCAATCCAGAATTTTACCCGCACTTCTCTGCTGCGCCCTGGTGCTGGCTCTGACTGGCTGCCAGGCCAAGGACGAGGAGCCGCTGCTGGACCAGACCGTGACGGTGGAGGCCACCGTGGTCCAAACCGGTGATTTGAGCGCTGAGAGCACCTATATCGGCACGATCTCCGCCGAGGGAACCGCCAGCGTGGTGTCGCTGGTGTCCGGCAATGTGCAGGAGCTGGCGGTCTCCGCAGGAGACAGCGTCTCGGCCGGGGATCTGTTGTGCCGCATCGACGATGAAAGCGCCCGCCTCACGCTGCAAAATGCGCAGGCCGGGTACAACAGCGCCCAGCAGAGCTATAACAGCGCCCAGGCCAGCTACGGTGGGTCGGATCTCCCCGTCCTCCGCGAACAGGTGCGGATGGCCCAGGACAACTACGACAACACCCTGGCGCTGCAGCAGATCGGCGCAGCCTCCCAGATCGAGGTCGACCAGGCCTACCAGGCGCTGCTGTCCGCCCAGTCCGGTCTGGAGGCGGCGGAGGCCTCTCTCAGCGCCGCCGCAGCCGGCATCCAGACCGCCCAGGCGGGTGTGGACGCCGCCCAGTATCAGCTGAGCCTTTATCACCTCGCCGCCCCCATCTCCGGCGTGGTGGAGGCCGTGAATGTGACGGAGAACAACTTCGCCGCCTCCGGCACTGTCGCCTTTGTAATTTCCAACGGGGCCAACAAAACCGTCACCTTTTATGTCACCGATCAGGTCCGGCAGAATCTGACTCCAGGCCAGGCGGTCACAGTCTCCACCAGCGGTCAGACCTACACCGGCGCGATCACCGAGATCAGCGGCGTGGTGGACGCCGCCACCGGTCTGTTTAAAATCAAGGCGGTGATCAACGACGCCCAGGCGCTTCCGGACGGTCTGGCCGTGGAGCTGACCACAACGGCCTACCGCGCCAACGGCGCAGTTCTGGTTCCCAGTGACGCAGTGTATTTCGACGAGGGCAGCTCCTATGTCTTTGTGTCGGAAAACGGCACCGCCGTACGCACGCCGGTCACCATGGGCCTTTACACCGCCGACACCATCGCCGTCACGGGCGGCCTGCTCCCCGGGACGGAGGTCATCACCACCTGGTCGGCCAGCTTGCAGGACGGCGCGCCCATCCGACTGGCAGACGAAGCCAGCAGCAACACAAAGACGGAGGATTCCTCTGCCGCGGACGATTCCGCTTCCTCCTCCGGCAATGAGGGTGCCAGCGGCACGGAGGCACAGGAATGAAATTTACGCAGTTGATCCTGCGCCGCCCTGTCTCCGTCGTTCTTCTGATCGTGGCAGTGGTGGTATTTGGCACAGCTTCCCTGACCGGGATGCCGTTGGAGTACATGCCTGACATGACCATGCCCATGGAGCTGGTCATGGTCACCTGGCCCGGCACCGACGCAGACAGCATTGACCGCCTGGTGGCCCAGCCCATTGAGGACGAATGTGAGACACTGTCCAATATCGACAGCGTCAACTCCTATACCTTCGACAACTACACCATGGTCCAGCTCACCTATGAGTACGGGGTGGACATGGATGAGGTCTATTCCGATCTGAAAAGCGCCATGGACAATCTGATGAGCGACCTGCCGGACGGCTGTGAGGACCCCATGATTATGGAGCTGAGCGCCGACTTTATGCCCACGATGATTCTGTCTGCCATCGCCCCCGAGGGCACCGATGTGGCCGGCTATCTGAACGACACGGTGGTGCCCGCCATCGAGAGCATCGGCGGCGTGGCACAGGTGGAGGTCACCGGCTCACAGGACGAGTATCTGCGCATCGTCTTGGACGAGGCGGCCCTGCAGCAGTACGGCCTGTCCATCTCCACGGTGGGGTCCGCCATTGCCGCAGCGGACTTTGATATGCCGGTCGGCGATGTGACCATGGGCACGCAGGATATTGCCCTGGGCGCCTATGGCAATGTGGAGATCAGCCCCGACTTCCGGGATCTCCCCATTCAGACGCCCTCCGGCCAGACTGTGAAGCTGGGAGACATCGTCACCTTCTTTAACTTCTATCAGAAGGACGCCGCTTCTGTCAGCCGCTATAACGGAAACGACAGCGTCATGCTTCAGATCACAAAGCAGGACAGCGCCGCCACCGTAGAGGTCTGCAACGACATCATGGCTGTACTGAACCAGTACAGCGTGGATGGCTTCGGCTTTGATATCATCTACAGCGAGGGCGACAGCATCCTCGATACGCTGGGTGAGGTGCTCAACACCCTGCTCACGGGCGTTGTCCTCACCATGCTTGTCCTGCTGCTGTTCTTTGGGGACCTGAAGGCCAGCCTGATCGTCGGCGTGAGTATGCCGCTGTCCATTCTGCTGGCCGTCATCCTGCTGAATTTCGCCGGCTTTGCCATCGACCTGATGACAGGCACCTCCCTGATTATCGCCATCGGTATGATCGTGGACAATTCCATTGTCATTCTGGAGAGCTGTATGCGTTCGCGGGAAAAGGGGCTGGATTTCAAGCAGGCCGCCGCCGAGGGAACTGCCACCATGCTCATGTCCATCCTGGCCGGCACCCTGACGACCGTCGTGGTCTACATCCCCCTGGCGCTGTCGGAGGGGATGGTGGGCATGATGTCCGGCCCTCTGGCCTGGACCATCCTGCTGACCATGCTGTGCTCCTTCCTCAGCGCCGTCGTGGTGGTTCCCCTGGCCTTTGTGTGGCTAAAGCCAAGGTCCAGGGAGCAGATCCCGGTAAACCGCCTCTTAAACCGCTTCCGCGCCTTCTACCGCCGGGTGATGCCCAACCTTCTCAGACACCCCGGCCGGGTTGTGCTGGTGGGTGTGGCCTGCTTTATCGGCTCTCTGCTGCTTCTCACTCAGATGGAGTTCGTCCTCATGCAGGACAACTACGACGGCAGCATTCAGCTGGAGGCCACCTTCCGCTCCGGCACCAAGCTGGAGGTCATGGACGAGGGCGTCCGCACCATGGAGGAAGCCCTGCTGGCCGATCCAAACTTTGAAAAGGTCACTTTAAACATTTCGGACAACACCGCCACCTTTACCGCTTACGCCGCCGACGGCGTCAAGCGTACCAGCGGGCAGGCCGTAGAGGCGTACACCAGCCAGTTCAACCAGCTCCCCGGTATCGATGTGGCCGTCACCGCCACCAGCAGCGATTCGGACATGAGCGCAATGATGGGCGGCAGCAACACCAAGGAGATCACCCTGGTCGCTGACGATCTGGACGCGCTGGAGCAGGGGGCCGCACAGGTGGAGGACGCCATGGCCCAGATTCCAGGTGTGATCCGGGTGGCCAACGCCTTTGACCAGAGCCGTGTGAAGGGCCGGCTGGTCATCAACTCCCAGAAGGCCATGGCGGTCGGAACCTCTGAGGCCGCCGTCGCCATGCAGATCTACTATCTGCTCAATGGCATGACCGCCACCACGGTGGACTACGGGGACACGGAGTACGATGTGATACTGGAGTACCCCGCGGGAAAGTATGACGACATCATCTCCCTGCTGGACTACCCCATTGCCACCCAGAGCGGCAGGATGGTCACCGTGCGGGACATCGCGGACATGGAGTATGAGACCACGCTGCCCTCCATCACCCGGCAGGCCGGGCAGTATTCCACCACCATCACCGCGACCACCACGGATTCCGCCAAGTACACCGCCGCCGATGCCATCGACGCCGCAGTGGCCAGTATGGACTTCCCTGCCGGCGTCTCCAAAGGAGAGGGCATGCTCCAGTCCACCCAGGATGAGGCGGTCCAGAGCATCACGGCCGCCATCTTGTCCGCGATCTTTTTGGTGTTCCTGGTCATGGGCATCCAGTTCGAGTCGCCCCGGCTGTCGATCATGGTCATGCTCTGTATCCCGTTGAGTCTGATCGGCTCCATCGGCCTGGTATTTCTCTCCGGCCGGCCTATGAGCATCACCGGCCTGATGGGCTTTCTGATGCTGGTGGGCATTGCGGTGAATAACGGCATCTATCTGGTGGACGGGACCAACCAATTGCGGCAGACCATGCCCCTGGGAGAGGCCCTGGTGGAAGCGGGCACCACACGCCTGCGGCCCATCCTCATGACCACTCTGACCACCATCATCTCCATGGTCCCCATGATGTTCTCCAGCGACAGCGGCATGAGCATGATGAAGGACATGGCCTATATCATGGTGGGTGGCCTGTTTGCCTCCACCATCCTGGCCATGTTCCTGATGCCGGCCTTCTATCTGCTGATCCGCCGGGAAAATCTGGACGGGACCAAAAAGCAGCGCAGAAAAAAACGCGCCGTGACTGCATCGGTTTGACAGAAAGGTGCGGCTGTACAAAAAAAGCTACGGGCAGAGTGATTCTCTCTTCCCGTAGCTTTTTTTCGGATTTCAGGGCCGCTTCTGTGCCTTCTTTTCAGGGGACGCCGGAACACCGGCGCCGCTTTACAATATTTTTACCAGGGTTTGATCTCATCGGGGTGGAAGCCCCCGGCCTCGTGTGGTATTCTGTTCTCAGCACAGGGGGGCGGCATTTTTCTCCCATCTGCCGTCACTCCTGGACAGATGATTTTCCTCTTTTCGACCTAATAAAGATAGTCTGAGCGCCGGCAGATGGGTTCTGCCGGCGCTCAGACTATCTTTCAGCCCCCCTCCACCGCGGGCGCTTTACAGAGATCCACCCATTGCACTGCTCTGGCTGCCTGTTCCAGCTCCTGGGGGCACATCTCCACCGCAGAGTTGGCGCTGCCCGCTGCGGGAAACACCGTGGAAAACCGCTGCAGAGAGACATCCAGATAGACCTGGCATCCCTCGGGATTGGCGAAGGGACACACGCCGCCGGGCGCATGCCCTGTCAGGCGCTCCACATCCTCCGCGGAAAGCATCCTCGCCTTCCATCCAAACTGCTGCTTAAATTTTCCGCTGCTGATCTTCTGATCGCCGGCCGCGACAATCAGGATGCACTGGTCCGGCTGCTGGGTGTAAAACGACATGGTCTTGGCAATTCGTGCCGGCTCCACGCCGAGGGCCTGGGCCGCCAGCTCCACCGTGGCGCTGGATGCTCCCAGCTCCCGGACCCGCTCCTCCAGTCCCAACGGCTTCAGATAGGCCCTCACCTGTTCTATTGACATGCAGATTCCTCCAAGTGTAGAGAAAAGAGCGAGGCACGCCCCGCTCCTTTCTATATTTCTTTACGCGCCCAGATAGGCCTTCTGGACCCGCTCGTCCGTCAAAAGCGCGCGGGCATCCCCGTCCATGGTGATCTTGCCCGTCTCCAGCACATAGCCGCGGTTGGCGATGGAAAGCGCCATCTGCGCATTCTGCTCCACCAGCAAGATGGTCGTCCCTGCGGCGTTTAGCTCTTTGATAATCTCGAAAATCTCCTCCACCAGAAGCGGCGCAAGGCCCATGGAGGGCTCATCGAGCATCAGCAGCTTCGGCTTGGACATCATGGCGCGGCCCATGGCCAGCATCTGCTGCTCACCGCCGGAAAGGGTACCCGCCACCTGCTTGTAGCGCTCCTTGAGCCGCGGGAATCGCTGGTAGATATCCTCAATCGAGTCCTCCACCTCACTGTTGGGGCGGGTGTAGGCCCCCATCTCCAGATTCTCCCGCACGGTCATCTGCTGGAAAATCCGGCGTCCCTCCGGGCAGTGGGCCATGCCCAGCGGTACAATCTTATGGCCCAAAAACTCGATGGCGCCATTCTTTGGCCGCATCATGGCGGAGACTGTTTTCAGCGTAGTGGACTTGCCGGCGCCGTTTGCGCCGATCAGCGTGACAATTTCGCCCTCGTTGACCTCAAAGGAGATGTCCTTGATGGCATGGATTGCACCATAGAACACATCGATGTGCTCGACCTTTAACATGCTCATGCCTGGCCCTCCTCCTTTCGCTTGCCCAGATACGCTTCAATCACTGTCGGGTTCGCCTGGATCTCTGTGGGCGTGCCCTTGGCGATCACTTTTCCAAAGTTCAGCACACAGATGCCCTCGCAGATGCCCATGACCAGGTTCATGTCGTGCTCGATGAGCATAACGGCGA
>JAHZEE010000170.1 GCA_019421975.1 Clostridiales bacterium
TTGAGCTGCTGGGCGCCGGCATGGTGCATCCGAAGGTGCTGGAAAACTGCGGCATCGACCCGGATGTCTACTCCGGCTTTGCCTTCGGCATCGGCATCGAGCGCATGACCATGCGCCGGTTCAACATTTCGGATCTGCGCCTGATCTTTGACAACGATGTCCGGTTCCTGGAACAGTTCTGAACAAGGAGGGCAATGCGATGAATCTTTCTAGAAAATGGCTGCGGGAGTTTGTGGATGTGGACTGCGGCGATCACGAGTTTGCCGAGGCGATGACCCTCTCCGGCTCAAAGGTCGAGACCACCGAGCGGCTCTCCGACGAGATTAAAAATGTCGTGGTCGGCAAAATCGTCTCCATGGTGCGCCACGAGAACTCCGACCACATGTGGATTTGCAAGGTCGATGTGGGCGGCGCTGCGCCGCTGCAGATCGTCACCGGCGCGCAGAACCAGCAGGAGGGCGATCTGGTCCCCGTGGCCCTGCACGACAGCTACCTGCCCGGCGGCGTGCACATCACCCGCGGCAAGCTGCGGGGCGAGCTGTCTGACGGCATGTGCTGCTCCATTGCGGAACTGGGCCTCACCCTGCACGATGTCCCCTACGCCTATGAGAATGGTCTGTGGGTTCTGCAGGAGGAGGGCGCCTACCCCGGCCAGGATATCAACGAGGTCATCGGCAACGACGACAGTGTGGTGGAGTTTGAGATCACCAACAACCGGCCGGACTGCTTCAGCCTGATCGGCCTGGCCCGCGAGGCCGCCTGCACCTTCCGAAAGCCCCTGAAGCTCCACGAGCCCGTGGTCCAGGGCAGCGCCGGCGCAGGCTCCATCTTCGACCACCTGGATGTTGAAACGCCGGATCCCGACCTCTGCCGCCGCTATACGGCCCGGATGGTCACCAATGTCAAGGTGGGGCCGAGCCCCAAGTGGATGCGTCAGCGTCTGCGCGCCTGCGGCGTCCGCCCCATCAACAACATCGTTGATATCACCAACTATGTGATGCTGGAGTACGGCCAGCCCATGCACGCCTTTGACTACCGCTATGTGAAGGGCGGCAAGATCGTGGTGCGCCGCGCCCAGGCCGGCGAGACGCTCACCACCCTGGACAGCATTCCCCGTCCCATCCAGCCCGGCATGCTGGTCATTGCCGACGACCACAAGCCCATTGGCCTGGCCGGCATCATGGGCGGCGAGAATTCCGAGATTGTGGACGACACCGTGCAGGTGGTTTTTGAGTCCGCCAACTTTGACGGCACCTCCATCCGCAAGACGGCCATTGCCCTGGGCATGCGCACCGACGCCTCGGCCAAATTTGAGAAAAACCTGGATCCTCTGAACACGCTGCCCGCTGTGCAAAGAGCCTGTGAGCTGGTGGAGCTGCTGGGCGCGGGCGAAATCATGGACGGCGTCATCGATGTGATCAATGAGGTGCCCCAGCCCTTCTCCCTGCCGCTGGAGCCGGACAAGATCAATGCGCTGCTCGGCACAGAGATTCCGGCCTCCGAGATGATCTCCTATCTGCTGCCGCTGGGCTTCGAGGTGGAAGACGGCATCGTGCATGTCCCCTCCTGGCGCCCTGATGTGCGCCGGATGGCGGATCTGGCAGAGGAGGTCGCCCGCTTCTACGGCTATGGCAACATCCCCACCACCATGTTCCGCGGTGTGGCAGTCCAGGGCGGCTACACCCGCCAGCAGCAGAAGGAGCGGGAGCTGGGCGCCTTCTGCCGCAGCCTTGGCTACGACGAAATCCTGACCTATTCCTTCGGCAGCCCCGCCATGTTTGATCAGATCCGTCTGCCGGCCGACAGCCCGCTGCGCAGCGCGGTCACCATCCTCAATCCGCTGGGTGAGGACACCAGCATCATGCGCACCACCGCGCTTCCCTCCATGCTGGAGATCCTGGCGCGCAACAACGCCTATCACAACCGCGCGGTCAAGCTGTATGAGATCGCCAAGATCTATCTGCCGAGAGATGGCCAGACGCTGCCGGACGAGCCCAAGGTTCTGATGCTCGGCTCCTATGGCGCGGGCGGCGATTTCTTCACGCTCAAAGGCGAGATCGAGGCAATTCTGCGCCAGATTGGGACCCGTGCACCCTCCTTTGAGGCCGTGATGGACAATCCCAGCTATCACCCGGGCCGCTGCGCGTCCGTCGTAATCGACGGCGTATCCGTCGGCTGTTTTGGCCAGGTCCATCCGCTGGCGGCGGAGAACTACGGCCTGTCCGGCGAAATCTACGCCGCAGAGCTGGATTTCACTGCACTCAATCAGCTCTTGGCGCCGGATCCCGTCTATACGCCGCTGCCCAAATATCCGACCATCACCCGCGATCTGGCGCTGGTCTGCGACGACAAAATCCCGGTCGGCGCCCTGGAGGGCTGCATTCAGACATCCGGCGGCAAGCTGCTGCAGAAGGTGGATCTGTTTGACATCTACCGCGGCGCGCCCATCGCCGACGGCAAAAAGAGCGTGGCGTTCTCTCTGGAGCTGCGCGCGGATGACCGCACGCTCACCGACGCCGAGGCCGACAAGGTCATTCAGAAGGTGCTGCGGGCGCTGGAGACGGAGTGTCAGGCCGTGCTGCGGTGAGAAAAGCTCCATTGCGGGAGATTGCACAGAATTCGCCATGATTCCGCTTTACTTCCCGCAGAAAATGCGATATGATAGATATGATTATTGAAAGGAGGCATGCCGCCGTGGACGGTAACAGCAATACCATCAAGTTTTCGCTTACAGACGACACCAACCTGGAAATGAAAAATGCACTGATGTCCATTTATCGTTCCCTCAGTGAAAAAGGCTATAATCCAATCAACCAGATCGTGGGCTACCTTCTTTCTGAGGATCCTACCTATATCACCAACCACAACAACGCACGCAGTCTCATCTGCAAGATCGACCGGGATGAGCTGCTGCATGAGCTGGTACGGCACTACCTTTTTGACTGAAACAATAATAAGGAGGCTCGCAGCGCCCTGCAGCCTCCTTATTTCATGACTGTTGTGTCATGATTTGGTATCTTTTTGCAATTTTTATTGGTAAATTATTGACATATCAGAAACGATATGTTACAATTTGTTACATCTTAAGGAGGTTCCCATGGCTGACAAGCAGGTACTCATGTATAAAGGACATCCGCTGATGCGGAAGGACAACCTGGTGTATTACGGCTCCATGGCAGACAAGTACATCATCATGCTGCAGATCTTAGAGACCAAAAAGGTGCAGGATGTGGAGGTTGCGATTCGTGTCTCTGTCCAGCTTCAGCTGACAGACCCGGCCATCAAATCCCGCGACCGCGTGGTCAAGAAAAGTGAAAAAGACGGATTCTACACAGCGCTTGATGTCGGCTGCGTCTGGCTTGAGCGCGCGCTTTCGTCAAAATAATACAACACAACTTCAGGAGGCACTTCTATGCAAAAGGCAATCCGTATCCTGAACCTGGTGTTGGTTGCCTTTGTATTCCTGATAGCATTGGCGATCTGCGCCCAGGCGACGGAACTCAAAACCGGTGTTGGCATCGTCAATGTTTCCTCTGGACTCCGGCTGCGTGAAAAACCAGATTCCAACGCAGAGATCATCTCCACCGCCAGCTATGGCGACACCGCCGTTGTCATCCGCGAGAGCAACGGATGGTATCTGGTGGACTACAATCTCGATATCGGCTATATGAGCGCGGAATATCTGGATTTTAAGACGGCGGAAAAAGTGGAGGTTGGGGACGGCGAGTACGACAGTGCCTCTGT
>JAHZEE010000171.1 GCA_019421975.1 Clostridiales bacterium
CAAAATTATTTGAACAGTAAAGACAGGCACACCGTGTGGGGTGCCTGTCTTTTTTGAGTGCCTGACACCTCTCAGTCCGCTTCGCGGCCAGCTCCCCTCAAGGGGAGCCTTTTGTTTTGTCCCACCCAACGCCTCCCCTTGAGGGGAGGTGGCACGGCGGCAGCCGTGACGGAGAGGTGGTTTTCTCCGCCAATTGTTGCTATTTTTCGGCGCGGGTGGTATACTATTGGGTATCTCATTCATTGGAGGAACGAACATGACAAAAGAAAAATTCTATATCACGACCCCCATTTACTATCCGTCCGACAAGCTGCACATCGGCCACACCTACTGCACGGTGGCGACCGACGCCATGGCGCGCTACGAGCGAATGCGGGGCAGAGAGGTCATGTTCCTGACCGGCACCGACGAGCATGGCCAGAAGATCGAGGACAAGGCCCGTGAGGCCGGCGTCACCCCCAAGGAGTTTGTGGACAACATCGTCGAGGGTCCCCGCGGCGTCAAGGATCTGTGGAAGCTGATGAACATCTCCAACGACCGCTTCATCCGCACCACGGACGACTACCATGTGAAGGCCATTCAGACGATTTTCAAGAAGATGCACGACAATGGCGACATCTACAAGGGCAAGTACGAGGGCAAGTACTGCAAGCCCTGCGAGTCGTTCTGGACCGAGAGCCAGCTCAAGGACGGCAAGTGTCCCGACTGCGGCCGCGAGGTGGTGGACGCCGAGGAGGAGGCCTACTTCTTCCGCCTGTCCAAGTACGCCGACCGGGTGCAGGATCTGCTGGAGAACACCGACTTCCTCGAGCCGCGCAGCCGCGTCAACGAGATGGTCAACAACTTTATCAAGCCCGGCCTGGAGGATCTGTGCGTCTCCCGCACCAGCTTCACCTGGGGCGTGCCGGTGGACTTCGACCCGGGCCATGTGGTCTATGTGTGGGTGGACGCGCTGTTCAACTACACCACGGCGCTGGGGCTGTACAACGACCGGTACGACGACTACGACAAATTCTGGCCCGCAGATGTGCACTTTGTGGGCAAGGAGATCGTGCGCTTCCACTCCATCATCTGGCCGGCCATGCTCATGAGCATGGGCATGCCCCTGCCCAAGAAGGTCTTTGGCCACGGCTGGCTGCTGCTCGACGGCGGCAAGATGTCCAAGTCCAAGGGCAATGTGGTCGACCCCTATGTGCTGGCCGAGCGCTACGGCGTGGACGCGCTGCGCTACTTTTTGCTGCGGGAGTTTCCCTTTGGCTCCGACGGTAACTTCTCCAACGAGGGGCTGATCGCCCGCATCAACTCCGATCTGGCAAACGATCTGGGCAACCTGGTCAGCCGCACCACGGCCATGGTGCACAAGTACTTCGGCGGCCAGCTGCCGTGCGACAGAAGGGCTGAGGCGATCGACGACGAGCTGCTGGAGCTGGTCCGGGCGCTGCCGGAGAAGTACCGCGCGGAGATGGACCGCTACGCGTTCCAGAACGCGCTCATGGAGATTTTCAAGGTGATCTCCCGCGCCAACAAGTATATTGACGAAAACGCCCCCTGGGCGCTGGCAAAGGACCTGCCGGCCAACGGCGCGCGGCTGGCCACGGTGCTCTACAACCTGCTCGAGACGGTCCGCATCTGCGGCGGTCTGCTTGCGCCGGTCATGCCGGAGACCTCTCAGGAGATCCTGCGCCGCCTGGGCGGCGCAGCGGGCGACTGGCAGAGCCTCACCCAGTTCGGCCTGCTGCCGCAGGACGCGGCTGTGGAGCAGGGCCCGGCGCTGTTTCCCCGCATCGATCTGGACCGGGAGCTGGAGGTGCTCGAGCAGCAGCTGGCCGCGGCGCAGCAGCCGCAGCAGCCCAGCGTGGAGGTGGAGCCGCTGACCGAGGAGCCGGTGGACTTTGACACCTTCTGCAAATCCGACTTCCGGGCCGTGAAGGTCAAGGCCTGCGAGGCGGTCAAAAAGAGCAAGAAGCTCTTGCGCTTCACGCTGGACGACGGCACCGGCACGGACCGGCAGATCCTCTCCGGCATCGCCATGTACTACAGCCCGGAGGAGCTGGTGGGCAAGACCCTGATCGCCATTGTGAACCTGCCGCCGAGAAAGATGATGGGGCTGGACAGCTGCGGCATGCTGATCTCCGCCGTCCACACCGAAAACGGCGAGGAGAAGCTGCACCTTCTGATGGTGGACGACGCCATCCCCGCCGGCGCCAAGCTCTGCTGAGGTGGCCGGATGCAGTATCCTTTTTTCGCGCTGATCTCCCGGATGCGCTACATCCAGCGCTGGGGGCTCATGCGCAACAGCTATCAGGAGAACATCCAGGAGCACAGCCACATGGTGGCGGTGCTGGCCCACGCGCTGGGGCTCATCCGGCGCGAGGTGTTTCACCAGGCGGCGGATCCCGACCGGTGCGCCGCGGCGGCGCTGTTCCACGACGCGTCGGAGATTCTGACGGGCGATCTGCCCACCCCGATCAAATACTACAATGCCGAGATTCAAGACGCCTACAAAAAGGTGGAGCGGCTGGCGGGCGAGCGGCTGGAGGCCATGCTGCCGCCGGAGCTGCGGGAACACTACCGCCCCTTTTTGCAGGAGGACGACGAGACGGTCCACCAGATTGTGAAGGCGGCCGACAAGCTCTCGGCGTACATCAAGTGCATTGAGGAGCGCAAGGCGGGCAATGCGGAGTTCGCCTCTGCGGAGAAACAGACGGAGCAGGCCCTGCGCCAGATGCAGATGCCGGAGCTGGACTGGTTTATGGACCACTGCATGGATCCATTCCGCAGGGATCTGGACGAGCTGCAATAAAGAACAGGAGAGATACTTATGAAAGCAATTATCACGGTCATCGGCATGGACAAGGTGGGCATCATCGCGGGCGTCTGCACGCTGCTGGCCCAGAACGAGATCAACATTCTGGACATCAACCAGACCGTCATGGACCAGTACTTCACCATGAACATGCTGGTGGACATCTCCAAGGTGCAGAACTTCGACGCCGTCTCCGACGCGCTCACCCGGAAGGGCGAGGAAATCGGCGTCTCCATCCGCATCCAGCGGGAGGAGATCTTCCTGGCCATGCACCAGATCTGAGGAGGCAGGCCATGATTGCACAGTCTGACATTTTAAAGACCCTGGACATGATCGACCACCAGCATCTGGACATCCGCACCATCACCATGGGCGTGTCCCTGCTGGACTGCGGCCACCCGGACCCCACGGTCTGCGCCCAGAGAATCTACGACAAGATCACCTCGTCGGCGGAAAATCTGGTGGCCACCGGAGAGGCCATCGAGCGGGAGCTGGGCATCCCCATCGTCAACAAGCGCATCTCGGTGACGCCCATCTCCCTGGCGGCGGCCTGCTGCAACACCGACACCTATGTGCCCTTTGCCGAGGCCATGGATCGGGCGGCGGAGAGCTGCGGCGTCAACTTCATCGGCGGCTTCTCCGCCCTGGTGCAAAAGGGCTTCACCGCCTCCGACCGCAAGCTGCTCGCCTCCATCCCGGAGGCGCTGGCGGCCACGAGGATGGTCTGCTCGTCGGTGAACATCGGCTCGACCAAGGCCGGCATCAACATGGACGCCGTGGCCGAGATGGGCAGGATCATCAAAAAAACGGCCGCCCTCACGGCGGACCAGGGGGGCCTCGGCTGCGCAAAGCTCGTGGTATTCTGCAACGCCGTGGAGGACAACCCCTTCATGGCCGGCGCGTTCCACG
>JAHZEE010000172.1:0-1428 GCA_019421975.1 Clostridiales bacterium
ACTGCCGCTGGCCATCGACGGCGTATAGGCTACCGTGTCGCCCTCCTGCAGACCGGAAAGCACCTCAATATAGCTGTCATTGCTGACGCCCGTCTCAACCGCCACATAGACATAGCCGTCCGGCGCCGCCTCATCGAGTGCATTGACCGCGCTGGGAGAGTCCGCTGTGATCATTACTTTATCTCCGCGCTCAAGCGCGTCCTGCGGAATCGCCAGCGTATTCTCGCTGGCACTCATCACGAGAACCGCATCTACATTCATACCCGGCATCAATCCATCGGTCTCATCGATCTGAATTGTCACCGGATAGGTCGTATATCCGTTTGAGGTCGTACCGGCGACACTGACCTTGGTCACAACCCCCTCATATGTTTTCCCCTCTACAGCGTCGGCCGTAATCGTCACCTTCTGACCTACCTCCACATTGGAGATGTCCAGCTCGTCTACATTGAGCGTCAGAGTCAGGTAGGTCAAATCGTAAATTTTGCACAGCTCTTTGCCCTGCTCCGTCTTTTCGCCCGCTTTATAGGATTTCTCCACAATCGTACCGCTGATAGGAGAGGTAATCGTGTAGTTCTCCAAGGTATCCTTGGCGTTTTCCAGAGAGATTTCCGCCTGCCGCAGTGCATCGGCCTGGGACTGAATGGTGTCGTCGATGGTGTCGCTGCTCAGCTGCACCAGGGTGCTTCCGTTCTGCACCTGGTCGCCCTCCGAGACCGCCAGAGACGCCACCTCGCCGGAGGTTTTGGCCGTCACGGACCGCTCTTCCTTGTATGTAAAGGTGCCGCTGTCACTGCTGCCGACCCCGCCCACCGTGGCAGTTGCCAACTGGGTGTTGGAGAGGCCGCCGGGATTATTGACCGAGAGTGTGACCTGCCGCACGATCCGGTTGCCCGTCAGCACCGTGTCTGCACCGGCAATATTGGTCACCGTTGCATTCAATGTCTCAAAAGATCCGTCCAGCGTCACCGTCGCGGCCTGCCCCACATAGAAATTTGCCGCATCATCTGAGGGAAAGTTGACCTTCAGCTCCATCACGCTGCTGTCGCGGACAGTTGCGACGGTCTGTCCGGCCTGGACCTCGTCGCCGACCTCCACATCCAGGGAGACCACCGTGCCCGCGATGGGGGATTTGACCGTCAGATCCGCTTTTGTCTCCAGAGAATTCTCATAGTTGCGCTGTTGACCACTGAGAGAAATTTCGCTGTTCTCGATGGAGTTGGAGGCGTCTGCACTGTCCAGCTCATAAAGGACATCCCCTTTTTCCACGATATCTCCCTCTTCAAAATCGGCGGTCAGAATCTCTGCTTCCACCAGAGAGGTCACAGAATAGGAGTCGGCAGCCTCCAGGGTGCCATTGCCGGAAAGAGACTGTGTGATATCCTGCCGGGACACCATCTCTGTCATATACTGTGTCTCTGTATTGGC
>JAHZEE010000172.1:1438-2248 GCA_019421975.1 Clostridiales bacterium
CCAGAAGCCGCCGCCCGCAATTGCGACGACCAAGACAATTGCAATGACACGCTTGGGCCAGCGGCGCTTTTTTTGAGCGGTCGCCACCGCGCCGCCTGCCGCCTCCTCCCGTTTTCCATGCTGTTTATGGAATGAAATCCGCATAAGTCCATTGTCCTTTCTATGTGAGTTTACCTGTAAGGACCATTTTAGGGCCTGTTTTTGAATGGGACACTAACAAGATATAAACATTTTCTAAACGGTTTCCCCAGGCTGCTTTAGGGCTGATTGAGGCGGTACCCCGCCCCCCAGACCGTCTCAATCATCACCGGCTCCGACGGGACATCCTCAATCTTCTCCCGGATGCGGTTGATGTGCACGGTCACCGTCGCGCTCTCTCCCACATAGTCGTAGCCCCAGATGTTCTCAAACAGCCGTTCTCTGGAGAACACCACATTGGGGTGCTCCGCCAAAAACAGCAGCAATTCAAATTCGCGATTGGGAAACTTAATCTCCTCTCCCCTTTTATATACCTTGCGGCTGCGCGGCAAAATCCGGATCGTACCGAACTCCAGCGCCTCCTCATGGGCCTCCTTTGCAGCACCGGTCAGCCTTGCATAGCGGCTCAGATGGGACTTGACCCGCGCCACCAGCTCCGCCGGATCAAAGGGTTTTGCAATATAGTCGTCCGCGCCAAGGCCCAGCCCGTGGATCTTATCGCCGGACTCCACCCTTGCCGTGACCATCAAAATGGGGATGTCCACCCTGCTGCGCACCTGGCGGCAGATCTCATACCCATCGCACCCAGGCAGCATGAGGTCCAGCAGCACC
>JAHZEE010000172.1:2258-3654 GCA_019421975.1 Clostridiales bacterium
CCCCCCCAGGATGGCCGCGATCGCCTCTTGACCCTCCGCAATCATCCCCGTTTCAAATCCGTTGATCTCCAGATAGTCCCGCTCTAAAATTGCAATCTCTCTGTCATCTTCCACAATCAGAATTCTCTGCATTTTCGGGCTCCTTTCCGCACGGCAGAGAGATCTCCACCTGCAGGCCGTTGTGATTGGAGGCGCCCACCGTTCCGCCGTGTGCCTCCACAATATATTTGACGATATAGAGGCCCAGCCCGCTGCCCTCGCCCTCTTGAATGCTGCGCGCTGTGTCGCCGCGCCAGAACCTGTCAAACAGGTGCGGCAGCTGCTGCTCCGACACGCCGTTTCCGTTGTCGGAGAAAAACAGATACTCGCGGTTTTTCGCCCGGTAGACCGAAATGGTGATCTCCACCGGCGTCTTTCCCGCATATTTGATCGCATTTTCCGTCAGATTTGCCAGAACCCGCGTCATCTGCTCCAGATCCAGCTCCACCGGATGCTCCCGGAAAATACATCTCACGAAGATCTTTGCCGACTTCTGTGCCAGCTCCGGGCGGACCTCCGCGGCAAAGCACCGGACAAACTCCCCCAGATCCACCCGCTGCCGGTTCAGCGGAAGGTTTCCCGTCTCCAATCTGGAGAAGAAAAACAGCTTTTGCAGCAGCGCCTCCATCTGGCACGCCTTCTGATAGGCGATCTGTAAGTACTGCGCCTGTTTTTCCGGCGTGTTGGCCACGCCGTCCTGCATCCCCTTGAGATAGCCCTTCACGGAGGTGAGCGGGGTGCGCAGATCGTGGGAGATCCCGGCCACCAGATCCGTCCGCGCCTTCTCATAGGCCGCGTTTTTCTCCCGCTCCTGCAGCAGGTGCCGCTGCATCTGGTTGAAGGCGTTGCAGACTGCGGCAAACGCGTCGTCGCCGGTACAGTGCACCGGCGTCCCCAGATCGCCGCTTTCAATCCGGTGCGCGCCAGCGGTCAGCTCCTCCATCGGCCGCAGCAGCTTTCCCATCATCTGGCGGGTAAAAATCTGGCTGAACAGCAGCATCAGAATGATGATGCCGACCCCCACAATCAAAAAGAGTACTAAAGTGTTCTCAATCCATCGCTGGCCGTCCTCGGGCGGCGGCGCCGTGTGCATTGCCACCATGGTATAGCCATCGCGGGACAGTCCGACTGCGGTCTTTCCATCTGCATTGACCGCCTGCAGCTGCTGCGGCCAGTCCTGCGCCAGCATCACCTGCACTGTCTCACTGGCTGGAGCCGCCGGCCCGGCCGGATAGACAACCTGTCCATTGTCTGCGACGACGAGCTGATAGCCGTAGGACGCGACCTCTCCTTCCAGGGTTTTCCACTCCATCGGCACACGCTCCGCCGTCAGGATCTGTCCCACCGCGAACCCGTC
>JAHZEE010000173.1:0-387 GCA_019421975.1 Clostridiales bacterium
CTACGGCAAGTCCACCGGCTCCACGCCGGACGGGCGCAAGAAGGGGATCCCGCTGGCCCCCGGCGCAAACCCCATGCACGGCAGAGATACCAACGGGGCGCTGGCGTCGCTGGCGTCTGTGGCGAAGATCCCCTTTGAGGACGCGGCGGACGGCATCTCCTACACCTTCTCCATCGTGCCGCAGGCGCTGGGGAAGCGGCCGGAGGACCGGATTGAAAATCTGGTGAGCCTGATTGACGCCTACACGGAAAAGCACGGCCACCACATCAATGTCAATGTGATGAACCGCGAGACGCTGCTCGACGCCATGGACCATCCGGAGCAGTATCCCCAGCTGACCATCCGGGTCTCCGGCTATGCGGTCCACTTCATCAAGCTGACGCGGGA
>JAHZEE010000173.1:397-3652 GCA_019421975.1 Clostridiales bacterium
GCCATGGAGGGAAGAATCCACTCCCTGGAGAGCTTTGGCGCGGTGGACGGACCGGGGATCCGCTATGTGATCTTTTTTCAGGGGTGCCCGATGCGCTGCATCTACTGCCACAACCCGGACACCTGGCCCATGCAGGGCGGGCAGCGGATGTCGGTGGAGGAGCTGGTGGCGCGGATCCGCCCCTACAAGCCGTTTCTGCGCCGCGGCGGCGTGACGCTGACGGGCGGAGAGCCGCTGGCCCAGGCCGCGTTTGCCGGTGCGCTCACCCAGGCGCTGCACGCCGAGGGGCTCCATGTGGCCATCGACACGGCCGGCTCCATCCCGCTGGAGCAGTGCAGGCAGGCGGTGGACGCGGCAGATCTGCTCCTGCTCGACCTCAAGGCGCTGGATCCGGCGCTCTGCCGGACCATCTGCGGCAGCGACGGGGCGCGGGCGAAGGAACTGCTGGCATACTGTGAGCAGACCCGAAAGCCCGTCTGGCTGCGGCATGTGGTGGTGCCGGACTACACGCTGCCGGCCGCGCAGCTGCAGGCGCTGGCCGACTATTTGAGGCCCTTTACCTGCATTGACCGGGTGGAGCTGCTCCCGTTTCATCAGATGGGGCGCTACAAATGGGACGCACAGGGGCTCGATTACCCGCTCAGGGACCACCGCACGCCGACCGACGCCGAGATGGATGCCGCCCGCCTGATATTCCGGCGGGCGGGCCTGCGCGTACAATAAGGGCGCCAAGGGAGAAATTGCTATGACATTGCTGCAGTTAAAATATGTTCTGACAGTGGCCGCCGCAGGCACCATCAGTGAAGCGGCCAAGCGGCTCTACCTCTCACAGCCCAGCCTCACCTCAGCGGTGCGGGAGCTGGAGGCAGAGCTGGGCATCTGCATCTTTCACCGCTCCAACAAGGGCATTGTGCTCTCCGCAGAGGGGGAGGAGTTTTTGGGGTACGCCCGGCAGGTCATTGAGCAGACCAATCTGATCGAGGAGAAATACTTTGGCTCAGCGCCGGTCAAGCATCAGTTCTGCGTCTCCACCCAGCACTATTCCTTTGCAGTGGAGGCCTTTGTGGAGCTGCTCCGGGAGCATGGCGGCGCGGAATACGATTTCCGCATCCGGGAGACGCAGACCTACGAGCTGATTGAGGATGTGGCAAAGCTGCGCAGCGAGGTGGGCGTGCTCTATCTCAACGGGTTCAACGAGACGGTTGTGCGCAAGACGCTCCGGGCCAATGATCTGAGCTTTCACAGGCTCTTTTTTGCAAGGCCCCATGTGTTTGTCGGCGTCTCCAATCCGCTGGCGGCCAAACGCCTCGTGACGCTGGAGGATCTGGCGGCGTATCCGCGGCTGTCCTATGAGCAGGGCGAGCACAACTCCTTTTATTTTTCGGAGGAAATTCTGAGCACACTGGAGAGCCGAAAGGAGATCCTGGTCTCCGACCGGGCGACCCTGTTCAATCTCCTGATCGGCCTGAACGGATATACCATCTGCAGCGGCATCCTCAATGAGGAATTGAACGGAAAAAATATTGTGGCGGTTCCGCTGGATGTGGAGGACGCCATGGAGATCGGATACATCACCCACAACAAGCTGGTTCCGGGAAAATTCGCCGCCCTCTATATTGAGGCGCTGCGCCGCCATGTCCCGGATCAGACCATGTGACACCTGCTGAGACCGGGTTGTCCATAGATTGAATCTATGGACAACCCGGTTTTTTATATATTTTACACCCGCCGCTGCGACCGCTATACTGGGGGCAGAAAAGACGCTCCCGCGCAGGCCGGCCCGCCGGGGCGAAATTGGAAAGGGGCAATAAAAAATGAATGAATTACAGGCACCGTTTCGGTATGACTATGTGGGCAGTTTTCTGCGGCCTGCGGCCCTGAAGGCGGCGCGGGAGCAGTGGAGAGCGGGGCAGCTTTCAGCGCAGGCGCTTGCGCAGGTCGAGGATGCGGAAATTGCAAAGCTGATTGCAAAGCAGAAGGCGGCAGGCTACCATGTGATTACAGACGGAGAATTCCGAAGGAGCTACTGGCATCTGGACTTTATGTGGGGCCTCCAGGGCATACAGGAGATCGAGCTCGACCACGGATACTACTTCCACGGCGAGGAGACGACCCACGGCTCGGCCGAGGTGGTCGGCAAAATCAGCGGTCAGGCGCATCCCTTTGTGGAGCACTTCAAATATGTGAAGCAGTTTGAGGATGGGACCGTCATTGCCAGACAGACCATCCCGGCGCCGGCCCAGCTTCTGGCGGAGCTGTTCCGGGAGGACAACGGAAAAAAGACGGCTGCCGTCTATCCCGATCTGGAGGAACTGATCCAGGATATCGCCGCGGCCTACCGCACAGTGATCCGCGCGCTGTACGAGGCTGGCTGCCGCAATCTGCAGTTTGATGACTGCACCTGGGGAATGCTCTGTGATCCGAGCTACTGGAGGGCCAGAAAGGACGCGTCGCTGCAGGAGGAGGCCAGCCGGTATCTGCGGCTGAACAATCTGGCCATCGAGGGAAAGCCGGAGGATCTGGTATTGACAACCCATGTGTGCCGCGGCAACTACCACTCCAAGTGGGCCAGCAGCGGCGGCTATGCACCGGTCGCCCCGTACCTGTTTGCAGGGAAGGCGGTGGACGCCTTCTATCTGGAGTTTGATGACGCGCGCTCCGGCAATTTTGAGCCGCTTCGGTATGTGACAGACCGCCAGAAGGTCGTGCTGGGGCTGATTACCACCAAATCGCCCAGGCTGGAGGACAAGGCCGCGGTGATTGCCCGGATCCGGGAGGCGGAGCAGTGGATCCCGCTGGAGCGGCTGTGCCTGAGTCCGCAGTGCGGCTTTGCCTCCTGTGAGATCGGCAATCAGCTGACAGAGCAGGAGCAGTGGGCAAAGCTGGCGCTGGTGCGGGAAATTGCAGAGGAGGTCTGGGGCTGAGGCAGCGGAACGATTAAAAAAGCGGCATCGGGTCAATGTGACCCGACGCCGCTTTTCCAATGGATCTTACAGCTGCTCCAGCGCCTGAACCGACTCCGTGATGGTCTGATCCGGCGCCGCGCGGCTGTAGGCCTTGACCCTGGCGAGGCTTCTGGCGCTGTGGCTCAGACAGCCGGGGCCGCCGATGCAGCCGCCCTCACAGGCCATTCCCTCGATAAAGTTCTCCTGCAGAACGCCCTTGGAGGCCTTGAGCAGCGCCGTCCGGCACTCCACCAGGCCGTCGCAGGAGAGCGCCCTCAGCTCAAATTCCTCCGGCGCGATCTCCAGCTCC
>JAHZEE010000174.1:0-1284 GCA_019421975.1 Clostridiales bacterium
TCCGCATTGACGCATTTGGCACAGATACCATCGATTTTCAACCGATCCAAGCAACCTGCGTTCCCGATCCACTAAATTGTATCGTTAGGAGGAAACGGTCATGGTACTCGGTATTATTGGTATTTTTGTGGCCCTGGCATTTTTGTTTTTCCTGGTCTTTAAGGGATGGAGTACGACGATTGCCACTGTCCTGGCGGCGGCGGTGGTCTGTCTCTTCACCCAGACCAATCCCGTCCCGGCGCTGGTGGACACCTATTCCAGCGGCGTCGGATCTTCAGCAATCAACTTTTTCCTGCTGTTTGGACTGTCCGGCATCTATGCAGAGATTATCAACGCCTCCGGCGCCGGCGCGGCATTTGCCAGAACCCTGGTGAGGCTCTGCGGCCGGAACGCATCGGTCTATGTCTGCGCCATTGCGACCATCCTCATTGTCTACGGCGGAATCAACCCGTTCATCGTCGTCTTCACCATGTACCCCATCACGCTGACCGTCTTTCGGGAGGCCAATCTGCCCCGCCATCTGATTCCTGGCGTCATCTACATGGGCTCGGCGGGATTTGTCCTGGGGTGTCTGCCGTTTATTCCAAGCGTCATCAATGTGGTGGCCTGCGGCGGGATGAATGTAGGGCTGGCAGCGGCGCCGGTCATCTGCGTGGTCACCTCTGTGCTGGGCGCTGGCATGTGCTTCTTCTATCTGCGCAGCCTGCTCAGAAAGGCCAGAGCCAACGGTGAAGTCTTTGTTCCCAGCCCGCGGGATGCCGATGTACTCGCAGCCTGCGATGAGAAGGCGGAGGGATTGAGCGGCGCAAAATCCTGGCTGATCCTGGTCCCCATGCTGGCCGTTGTGTTTGCGACCAACCTCAGCCCCAGCTTCGGCGCAACCGGCTCCTATGCCCAGGCCAACATCGGCATGGCGCTTGGCATCGTCATCGGCATTGCCATCTACTGGAAGCGCCTGACCAACAAGCTGCAGGTCATCAACGAGGGCTTCTCCCGCTGCTCTGTCATTCTGCCGGTCTGTGCCGCGGTGGCCTTTGGCACGGTGGTAAAATCGACCGACGCCTTCCAGGGGCTGTGCGATTGGCTGCTGACCCTCAAGATGAGCCCCCTGGTGTCCCTTGCCATCCAGTGCAATGTGTTCACGGCTGCGATGGGATCCGGCACCGGCGCCATCGCCCTCATGCCGGAGATGTTTGGCCAGACCTATGTGGACATGGGCCTGAATCCAGAGGTGGTCGCCCGTGTGATGGCGATTTCGTCCCAGGCGTTTGACACGCTTCCGCA
>JAHZEE010000174.1:1294-2594 GCA_019421975.1 Clostridiales bacterium
TCCATGGTCGTGACCGTACTTGCCGCATGTGATGTCACACACCGGCAGGGCTATAAGCCGATCTTCGTCACCTCCGTCCTGTTCCCGGCGATCCTGGTCGTGGTGGCCGTGGTCCTCGGCATGATCGGCGTGGTGTAATCGGACAGAAAAGGAGAACGATAATATGGAAAAAATTGCGATCTACGGCGCTGGCGTCATCGGAGCCGGCGAGGCAACTTTGGTCATTGGACATAACATCCCCTGCACTGTGGTGGGCCGGTCGGAGGCCGGACTGGAGCGGTGCAGAAAGACGGTGGAACAGAACTGGGACGATCTGATCGCACAGGGACTGGCTGCGGAACAGAACAAACAGGCGGCACTGGAGCTGCTCACCCTCACAAATGATCCGGCGGCGATGGCAGGCTGCACCTTTGTGTTTGAGGCGGTGGCGGAGGATCCGGCGCAGAAGCAGACGGTGTTCCAGACCATTGAGGCCCACGCCGCCCCCAATGTGGTCATTGCGTCCTGCACCTCCTCCCTGAACGCAGGGGATCTGGCGGCGCTTGTCTCGCGGCCGGAGAACCTGGTGGTGGCGCATCCGCTGCAGCCGGTCCATATGATGCCGCTGGTGGAAGTGGTGGGTCACAGCCAAAACAGCCCGCAGACACTGGAGCGCACCACGGCGCTGCTCAGGCTGCTGCACCGTGAGCCGGTCACGCTCAGCCACAGCATTGCAGGGTTTCTGGTGAACCGCCTGCAGCAGGTGCTCTACCGTGAGGCGGTGTACCTCATGGAACAGGGCGTCACAACGGCAGAGGACATCAATCTGACCATGAAATACCTGGCCATGCGCTATGCCTCCATCGGCCTGATGGAGTATTTTGACGATGTCGGCCTGCCGCTGGAGAGTACCATTGCGCTGAATGTCTATCCGGATCTCTGCGCGGAGACCGACATCCAGGCCCTGGTGCAGCAGCGCATGGACAAAGGTCAGAACGGCAAGGCGGCAGGGTATGGCATCCTGGACTGGTCCAAGATCGATCTGGACGACTATCGTTACCGGAAGCAGGCCCCATTTTTCCCACCCGTCAGGCAGTGGACCATGCCGGGGACCGCTCCCGTTTGATCTCATGCTCCCAAGGGACCATATCCTTTCTCAAAAAGACACGCCGGAGCCCGGCGTGTCTTTTTTCTGCGGGATTTGCGGGAGAAAGTGAAAAGGCGTTTGACTAATTCCTGGAGAATCGATACAATATAAGACAGAAAGAGAAGAACGCATAAGGAGTTTGTCGGGATATGAAACAAATTTGGGCAAAATGGA
>JAHZEE010000174.1:2604-3651 GCA_019421975.1 Clostridiales bacterium
GAACAGCATCAGTCTGGTCAAACGCATTCTCTGCGGGATGCTGGTCGGCGCGGCGCTGGGAATGGCGGTTCCGCAGGCGACGGGACTCTCCATTCTGGGAGAGCTGTTTGTAAGCGCGCTGAAGGCTGTGGCGCCGATCCTGGTATTTGTGCTGGTGATCAGCGCTCTGGCGCATGCAAAGAGCGGACAGAGCGCCAATATGGGAATGGTCATTTTCCTGTACCTGCTGGGAACCTTTTTGGCGGCGGCTGTGGCGGTTGTGGCGAGCTTTATCTTCCCTGTGACGCTGACACTGGCGGAGGCAACCCAGAGCTCGGCGCCACCCAGTGGCATTGCAGAGGTATTAAAGGGGCTGCTGCTCAATGTGGTCTCCAACCCGGTGGACGCGCTGGCCAATGCAAACTTCAGCGGCATTCTGGCCTGGGCTGTAATTCTGGGAATTGCACTGCGCTGGGCCTCGGACGCCACGAAGGGGATTTTAGAGGATCTGGCAGGCGCCGTCTCCATCGCGGTTCGCTGGATCATCAGCCTGGCGCCATTTGGCATTCTGGGGCTGGTGTTTACGACCGTCTCCACCAACGGCCTGGAGATCTTCACGGAGTATGGCGTCCTGCTGCTGCTTTTGGTGGGATGTATGCTGTTTGTGGCACTGGTGGTCAATCCCATTATGGTGTACTGCTGCACAAGGAAGAACCCCTACCCGCTGGTCTGGCGCTGCCTGAAAGAGAGCGGTATCACCGCATTTTTCACGCGCAGCTCTGCGGCGAATATTCCGGTCAATCTGGAGCTGTGTGAGAGCCTGGGGCTGGACGAGGACTGCTATTCTGTCTCGATCCCGCTGGGGTCGACCATCAACATGGCGGGCGCCTCGGTGACGATATCCGTCATGGCGCTGGCCGCAGTACACACCATGGGGATCGCTGTGGATATCCCGACGGCCATTATTCTGAGTGTCCTGGCGGCAGCTTCCGCCTGCGGCGCCTCTGGCGTGGCCGGCGGCTCGCTGCTGCTGATTCCGCTGGCCTGCTCCCTGTTTGGCAGTCCGAA
>JAHZEE010000175.1 GCA_019421975.1 Clostridiales bacterium
CCCTCAAGGGGAGCCTTCCCGGCTGCGGAGCGCCCCCGCAAGCCTCCCCTTGAGGGGAGGTGCCGCCGGAGGCGGCGGAGAGGTGACAAACGGGGCAGAAGATGGTATGATACAGCCCAAGGGGGGTGTCGATATGACAGAGGTTGCCATTGCGGCGTGTCAGGATTACGCGGCGGAACACTGCCGCGCGGCGCTGGAGCAGGCTCTGGCGCCGCTGGGCGGGTTGGCGTGGGTTCAGCCCGGTATGCGGATTGCGCTCAAGGCCAATCTGGTCTCGTTTCTCAAACCGGAGGCGGCCGGCACCACCCATCCCGGTATTCTGATTGCCCTGACAGAGATGCTCCGGGCCCGTGGGGCCGATGTGGTACTGGGCGACAGTCCGGGCGGCCTGTACACCGGCGCCTATGTAAACCGGATCTATGCTGTCACCGGCATGCGGCAGGTGCAGGCGCACGGGGCGGAACTAAATGAGAATTTTTCCGTGGCCCAGGCATCCTTCCCGGCGGCCCGGCGGGCGCGGACCTTTTCCTATACCGCGTACCTGGACGACTGCGATGCCATCATCAATGTCTGCAAGCTGAAAACCCACGGCATGATGGGCCTGTCCGCGGCTGCCAAGAACATGTTTGGGGCAGTGCCGGGGACGGTAAAGCCGGAGTACCATTTCCGCTACCCGGAGGCCATGGACTTTGCCCATATGATTGTGGATCTGGACGAGTATTTCCGTCCCCGGCTGCAGATTGTGGACGCCGTGGTCGGCATGGAGGGCAACGGCCCCACCTCCGGTACGCCGCGGGCAGTGGGGTGCGTGCTGGCGGGGCATTCCCCCCACAAGGTGGACCTGCTCTGCGCCCGGCTGATCGGCCTGGGGGCCGACCGCGTGCCGACGCTGCGGGCCGCCTGGGAGCGGGAGCTGGCGCCCCAGACCGTGGAGGAGCTGGAGATTGCAGGGGACTGGCGGCAATTTGTGGTGCCCGACTACCGGATTCTGCCGGGGCACCGGGCCACCCAATTTCGCCCGCGCGCCGGCGGCGCGTGGGGGAAGCTCTCCGCCTGGGTGATCCGAAGGGCGATGGGGGCGGAGCCGGCGCTGCAGAAGCGGAAATGCGTCGGCTGCGAGGTCTGTAAGCGGGTCTGCCCGGCCAGCGCCATCACCATGGAGCAGGGGAAGCCAAAAATCCATCGGGCGGCCTGCATCCGGTGCTTTTGCTGCCAGGAGTTCTGCCCCCACGGGGCCATGGTGGTGCACCGTACTGCGATTGCCAGACTGCTCAGCCGATAAAAAAACGCCGAACGACCGTTCGGCGTTTTTTATTCCATCAGGGCAGCCGGATCTGCAGGTCGGCGGCTGTGACCTCCTGCTCATAGGGATTGCAGTAGGCGTTTACCATCTCCGCCACGCCGGCCGGATCCAGGGCATAGTATGAGCCGCCGTTCCAATAAGTTGGGCTGCCGGCCAGCGTCTCCGCCGTCAGATTGCCCGTTCCGGCCCGCAGCAGGGCGCCGGCCAGCCAGACCACATTGCCCGTGGACAGATCCGTGGTCAGAGAGGACTGGACAAGCGCCAGCGCCTGGGGCAGCTTGGCGATGTTCCCGAAGGAGGCCCACTGGTCAATGGCGGCTGAGACAAAGTCCCGCTGCACGCTCATGCGCTGCACATCGGCGGTGGCGTAGCCGGACCGGTAGCGGACCAGCCCCATGGCCTGTTCGCCGTTCAGGGTCTGCTCCCCCGCCTGCAGATCGATGTACAGATCCTGGGAGGGGTCATTGTAGTACATGTCCTGCGGCACATCGAATGTGACGCCGCCCATGAGATCCACCAGCTCGATAAAGGTGTCCAGATTGGTCAGCACATAGCCGTCAGGGCGGAAGCCGATGATGGCCTGGACCTTGTCCATCAGGGCCTCCATGCCCTCCGCGCCGCCGCCGTTGACGCCGTAGCAGGCGTTGAGCTTCGGGACATTGTAGCCTGCGTTGACCAGCGTGTCGCGGGGCAGGGAGATGAGGTTGAGCTCACCGCTCACAGCGTTTACATAGACCAGCATCATGGTATCGGTCCGGCTGCCGCCGTCGTCGGTGCCTGCGATTAGGATGGTGCTGGCCCCGGTTTTGCGGGCGCCGAGGGTCCCGGTGTCCGCGGTGGGCTGAAACAGATTGAATTTGAGAACGGCAAAGAGCGTGCCGCACAAGAGAAGGATCAAAACCAGAAGCACGCGCAGAATGCGGTGCTTTTTTCGCCGCTTTGGGGTGACCACTTCCTCCCACTCCTCCTCCTCTGACTCGTCTGCCGCAGGGATCTGATTGCGCTGCCGCCTGGAAACGGGTGCTGGATCTGGTACCTTGCGCCCGCGCCGGGGCGTGCGGGACGATGCCGGCGCCTCGCGGCGGCTGGAGCGGGCCTCGGCGGCCGGCGCCTCCTTGCGGCGCTTTCGGTCTGTACTGGAGGCGCGCGGCGCGCTGGGCCTGGCATCCTCCGTATGCCGGCGGTGCGATGCAGCCTCCGTCACACGGCGCCGTGCCGCGCCCTCGCGGGCAGGATGCTGCATGGTGGGGGAGACTTGCGGGATGGGGGCGGCCTGAAAGAGATCCTCCTCCAGCGTGGGCCAGCCGCTGAAGGGGTCCGGATCGCCAAATCCGTCGTCCACCGGATGGGGGCGGCGCGGGGGATCGGACGGCGGGTCGGGCGGAGGACTGCTGCCCGTCAGCTCGTCGCACTCGCGCAGCAGCGCGTCGAGCTTTTCAAAATCAAATGGTTGGTACTCCATAGAATCGCTCCTTTAAACTATCTGTATATTTTATCGCAGAATGAAATGGAAGTAAATTGGGCGATGCACAGAAATTTGAGCGAAAAAGGCCGGAATTTGTGATAATTGCGCAGAGAGAATGAAAGAAAAAATTCCTGGCTCCCATCATTTTGCAAAAATAAGATCAAATCCGGCAAAAATTACTTGAAAAAAGAATTATATATGGTAATATAGATAGGCTTAAAACCATTCTAATAGTTTTTAAGGAGTTGTTGAGAGATGGAAAAGCTGTACTGGATCGGCTTCCTCGGCGCTCTCATCGCTGGCATTTTTGCCATTGTTCAGGCAAAAAAAGTGATGGGGTTCTCCGAGGGAAACGACAAGATGAAGAAGATTGCGGCTTCCATCCGTGAAGGTGCCAATGCTTATCTGAAGCATCAGTATGTCACGGTTGCGAAGGTCTTTGCAGTGGTCTTCATCATCCTGTTGATCTTGGCATTTGCACTGGACATGCTGTCCGTGTACACGCCGTTCGCCTTCCTGACCGGCGGCATCTGGTCCATGCTGGCGGGCTTCATCGGCATGCGGATTGCAACCAATTCCAATGCCAGAACCGCACAGGCGGCCTCCGAGAGCCTGAATAAAGGCCTGCGTGTGGCGTTCTCCTCTGGTTCCGTCATGGGCTTCACGGTCGTTGGCCTGGGTCTGTTTGACATCACCCTGTGGTTTGCGCTGTTGTACTTCGTCTTCGGCGTGCAGGACGCCACTACCCTGGGCAACATCATGGTTATGAACGGCATGGGCGCCTCCTTCATGGCGCTGTTCGCCCGTGTGGGCGGCGGCATCTACACCAAGGCCGCCGATGTGGGCGCCGACCTGGTCGGTAAGGTCGAGGCCGGCA
>JAHZEE010000176.1 GCA_019421975.1 Clostridiales bacterium
GCGTCATACGCCGGACTGATTGCCTCAAACTCCTCCAGCTTGAGATCCTTGCCCTTAAAGGTGATCTCGAAGCCGGCGTCCTCCAGAATTTGCTTCGGCACATCGCTGATGCTGCCGAAGGAACGGGAGGTGACCAGTACCTTTTTCATCTGTATTCCTCCAATGCTTCTCTGTTGCGGTCGCGGTACTCCAGGATCCGCTTCATACCCTTGGCGGCAAAGCTCATACCGGCCCCGGCGGGCAGCCAGCGGACATTGTCAATGTAGGGGCTATCGTCGAAGATGGCCTTGAACATGGTGTACATGAACTCGTCGCCCAAAATGGCCACCTCGTGGCAGTCCTTCCAGAAGTGCTCACAGTAGTACTCCAGCGACTCGCGCACGCAGCCGTTGATGACGCCCTCGGCGTAGGAATAGCGGTCGTGCTCCGTGCCGGTGTAGAAGATCCGCATGGCGTGGCTGATGTAGATGGCGCGGGAGAAGCCGAATTTCAGCAGGTTGTTGGCGCCGATGCGGACCTGGTCCGGATTGAGAATCGGCTCTTCCAGCGACAGAATGGGGGAGAGAATCGTCTCATCTTTCAGCGCCTGGAACACCTCGCCGGTGAAGTTGGAGATGATGCCGGTCAGCACGCCGTCCTCCACATAGATGACATGGGTGTGCGAGCCGGGCAGAATCAGCGCGATCTTCCGGCTGGCGCCCATGGCCTCCAGATCCGCCAGCGCGCCCAGCGCCTCGATCTCCTCGCCGCGGGTGTTGTTGACAAACGCAATGTCGTCGCCCACGGTTTTGATGCCGGGCACGAGATAGATATTGCGCTCGAAGAGCTTCTTCTCGTAGTGGCAGTAGATGTGGCTGGAAAATTCGCCCAGTGTCACCGGGAGGACGATGTGGGGGATCTCATGCAGGCCGTAGGGGCTTGTGATCATGCCGGAGGCGTAGATGGCCTCCACATCCTCCTCGATGGCGTCCGTCTTTTTAAAGACCTCATCGTACAGGCTCTTGAGCGCCTTGATGAGCACCAGGTTGCTGCCCTCGATGGCGGAGTCACGGGACCCCACCGGGCGCTTGGCCGTGAACTTCACATTGTACTCCCGATCCAGCAGATAGACGCGGGAGTTGGTCGTGCCGGAGTCGAAGTAGATGATATACTTTTTCATATCCCAATCCTTTGCCGGGCCGGCGGCGGCCCTGTTTTATTTGTCCGCCAGAATTACACCGTTTTCAGCGCGGCCACATAGGCCTCGGCGGTCTTGGTGATCTCGTCGAATCTGCCCTCGGCGACCAGCTTGGGGCTGACAAGATTTCCGCCGACGCCGACGCCGACACAGCCGGCCTTGATAAAGTCGGCACAGTTTTCCGGAGAGACACCGCCCACTGCGGTCATGGGAATGTGTTTGAGCGGGGCCTTGACTGCCTTGATGTAGGCCGGGCCCAGGATGCCGGCCGGGAACATCTTGACGATATCCGCGCCGTACTCATAGGCGGCCGCAGCCTCGGTGGGCGTCATGGCGCCGGGGATGGAGACCTTATCCAGCTTCTTCGTCTCGCGGATGACGGCCTCGTTTACATTCGGGGAGATGATGTACTCGGCGCCCGCCTCCACGGCCATGTGCACCTGCTCGACGGTCATCACCGTGCCGGCGCCCACATAGACCCGGTCGCCCAGCTGCTCTTTGATGGCTGCAATGGACTGCTTGGTCTGGGCAATGGTCTCGTTCGAGGTCTGATCGAAGGTGACTTCAATACAGTGGATGCCGCCTTTCTCCATCGCCTCCGCCAGCTTGACAATGTCCTTGCTGCCAATGCCGCGGACGATGGCGATGACCTTGCCATCTAGAATTTTTTGCAGAATCTCCTGTGCCATGATGCTTCCTCCAATATTTCATTATGTATGATGGGAAAGATAGATGCAGATACATGCTAACTCTTTTCAATGATAGCACATTTGTTTTTTGAAGTAAATAAGTTTTGCCCGCCAGAAGCGGCAGCTTCGCAATTTTTGGCATCTGTGGAGGAAGAAGATTGCACTTTTGTCCGCCGGCGTGTAAACTGGAATGCAGAACTAGAAAGGGGTGCGTTCTGTGCTGAAGGATTTTGTATTTGAACCGGACCGGCCGGTCACCGCTGCGCAAAAGGCGCAGCTGAAAGCACGGCGGCAGGACCTGGCCCAGCTGCAGCAGCAGCTCAAGCAGGCGAAGCTGCCGGTGATTGTCCTGGTAGAGGGCTGGGGGGCGGCCGGCAAGGGCAGCGCCATCCAGTCGCTCATCTGGGATCTGGACCCGCGCTTTTTCCATGTGGTGAGTATGCACATGCCCACAGAGCAGGAGCGGCGCTGGCCCTTTTTAAAGCGGTATTTCGATGTGATCCCGGCGGCGGGCAAGATCCTGATGCTGGACTCCGGCTGGATGGACGAGACGGTGCGGGAGTATCTGCGGGGCGATCTGTCTGACCGGGAATACACCCAGCGGCTGGGGCAGATCCATGCCTTTGAGCGGCAGCTCGCCGCGGGCGGCTATCTGCTGGTCAAGCTGTTTTTGCACATCGGCCAGGACACCCAGCGCCGGCGGCTGGAGAAGCTGGCCGCCGACAAGGACACGGCCTGGCGTGCGGGGGAGAACGACTGGCGTCAGAATAAAAACTACGAGCAGACCATGGAGAAGTTTGAGCAATATCTGACGGCCACCAACTATGACTGGGCGCCGTGGAAGGTGATCGACGGCACCGAGGGGGTCCTGGCCCAGCTGGATGCGGCCGACTGGCTGTATGGGCAGATTCAGGCCGCGCTGCAGGCCCGGCCGGTACCGGAGCAGCCGGCGCATCAGTGGCCCCTGGTGCCGGCGGCGCCTCTCAGCCAGGTGCCGCTGGATCAGTGCATGCCAGAGGAAAAGTACCACAAGCATCTCAAGCAGTGCCGGAAAAAGCTGTGGAAGCTGCACAATGAGCTCTACCGCAAGCAGGTCCCGGTGGTGATCGCCTATGAGGGGTGGGACGCCGCCGGCAAGGGGGGCAACATCAAGCGCCTGACCTCGGCGCTCGATCCGCGGGGCTACCGGGTGCATCCAATCGCCAGCCCCACGCAGGAGGAGCTGGAGCATCACTATCTGTGGCGCTTCTGGCGGCGGCTGCCCAAGACGGGCCACATTGCGATTTTCGACCGCAGCTGGTACGGCCGGGTGATGGTGGAGCGCATTGAGGGACTCTGCCGGGAAGAGGACTGGCGGCGGGCCTATGACGAGATCAACGAATTTGAACAGACGCTGACGGAGGCCGGGGCTGTGGTCATCAAATTTTGGGTCCAGATCGACCAGGCGACCCAGCTGGCCCGCTTCACCGAGCGGCAGAACACGCCGGAAAAGCAGTGGAAGATCACCGACGAGGACTGGCGCAACCGCAGCAAATGGGACGAATATGAGGCGGCTGTCGACGAGATGCTGCAAAAGACCAACACCCAGGCCGCCCGGTGGCACATCCTGGCGTCGGTGGATAAGCGCTACGCCCGGATTCAGGCCATGAAGATTGTAATTGAGCAATTGGAGAGGGCGCTTTAAAGATGTGGGAGGGGGTAAAACCACCTCTCCGTCATGGCTAGCGCCATGCCACCTCCCCTCAAGGGGAGGCTTGCG
>JAHZEE010000177.1 GCA_019421975.1 Clostridiales bacterium
CGGGATAGGCGGACATGGTCTGCCAGAGCTGCCCGACGGTGTTGGCCAGCAGGAGCTTTTTGGACAGGCCGATCAGAAAGAGCTGGACGCCCGCGGCAAAGGCGTCGGCGCCGTCATTTCGCCGCACCAGCTCTGCGGCGACCGTCTGGTACCGGACGATGGGGCCGGCGATCAGCTGGGGAAAGAGGGTGACATAGGTGCCGAAGGTGAGCAGGTTCCGCTGCGCCCTGGCATCCTGGCGGTAGACATCGATGGTATAGCTCATGGTCTGGAAGGTGTAGAAGGAGATCCCGATGGGGAGGCTCAGCCCCAGCGGCTCGATCGAGATGCCGGGAATCAGGCTCAGGTTGGCGGCAATGAAGTCATAGTATTTGAAAAATACCAGCAGCGCCAGATTGAAGATCACAGAGGACGCGACCAGCCGGCGGGCGATTCGGTCGTCGGAGCGGTATTTCTCCACCAGCATGCCGTGGATGTAGTCGATCAGGATGGAGGCCGCCATGATAAAGAGATAGACCGGCTCTCCCCAGCCGTAGAAGGCCAGGCTGAACACCAGCAGCACCAGGTTCCGCAGCCGAAACGGGACGAGGCGATAGATGAGCAGGCATCCGGGCAGAAAGTAAAACAGGAAGAGCACGCTGCTGAAAACCATAGAGACCTCCTTTCCATCGTTTGGCAAAAAAATTGCCGCAGGAGCTGCCCTGCGGCAATCCGGGTTTCAAATCAGAACTGGGCGAGGAACGCCTCGGCGATGGAGGCGGACTGATCGGAGCAGGCGATGAGCGCCACATAGCTGCCGTTTGTCACGACCTGCGCCTGCTTCCACTGCTCGATGGAGGCGGGGTACCAGGCGCCGCCGTCCACCTGCGTGTCGATGCGGTCCTGGAGGATCTTCGCCACGGCGGCGGCATCGTCTGCGCTGCTGCATTCCACCATCACGAGCTCACTGACCACGGCGGAGATCATCGAGGCCTTGGCGACGCACTGCTGGAAGGTGTAGCCGGTGAGGCCGGGATAGTTGTTCTCCAGCAGCGCGCTGTCCAGATCCTCCATCGCGGCCAGCTCGTGCTCGCCCGTCACCTGCTCGTAAAACGCCTCCAGATCGACGGTTGTCTCCCCGCTGTCCTGCGCGCCGCAGGCGGAAAACAGACCGACGAGGACCAGGCAGCTCATCAGAAGTGCAATTGTTTTTTTCATGTGATTTCTCCTTTGGATTGGATTTTCCCTTATAGACGCAGCGCGGGATAAAAAGTTCCGGAAAAATCAAAAGCCCCCGCATCCGAGGACACGGGGGCGAGGCTCAATCGGCGTCTGCGGCGTGATACGGGTTGACATGGACCATGCAGTGCTTGACGGTGGGGAAGTGCTGCTCCACCTGCCGGTGCACCGCCTCGGCGATGCGGTGCGCATGCTCCAGAGACTGGGCGGCATCCGCGGCAATCTCCAGGTCCACATAGATCTTGTTGCCGAACATTCTGGTGTGCAGCAGATCCAGGCGGCACACCCCCGGCTGCGCGCAGACGACGGAGCGGATCTGCGCCTCCACCTGCTTGCTGCAGGACTTGTCGACCATCTTGTCGATGGCGTCTTTGAAGATATCGACGGAGACCTTCAGAATAAACAGGCAGATGATCAGGCTGGCAATGGGGTCCAGGATCGGGTAGCCCAGCCGGGCGCCCAGAATCCCGGCAAAGCTGCCGATGCTGCTGAGCGCGTCGCTGCGGTGGTGCCAGGCATCGGCCATGAGCGCGCCGGAATTGATCCTATTTGCCGCGGCCCTCGTATACCAGAACATGCCCTCCTTGACCACAATGGAGATCACGGCCGCCCAGAGGGCCAGCGCGCCGGGCGCTGCGATGGGATCGGCGGCGCTGCGCAGGATCTTCTCAAGACCGGCGGCGCCGATGCCAAGCCCGGTGAGCAGCAGCATCATGGACAGCAAAATGGCCGCCACGCACTCCATGCGCTCGTGGCCGTATTCGTGGCGCTCGTCGGACTTCTTTCCCGCCATGCGCACGCCGACGATGACCAGGAGGGTGCTGAGCACATCGCTGGCGGAGTGCACGGCGTCGGAGAGCATGGCGCCGGAGTGGGCCGCCAGGCCCGCAATCAGCTTGCCCGCGGAGAGGAGCACATTGATGATGATGGTCTGCAGGGACACGCGGTATGCCAGCTTGGCCGCCTGCGCGTCCTCAAACTTGGGTTCCATAAAAAAACACCTCCACAAAACTTTACGCAGCCGCGAAAAGGGTTGTGCGCAAATTTGTAGAGGAAATACAAAAAGCGCACCTGATGAAACAATGCTGTCCCACAGATGCGCGTTCATCTGCTGCCCCAAGGGGGCCCGGCCGAAGGCCTGATCAGATTGTACTGTAACGAATCGCAGTGCAAAATGGGTTTTATATACTATAGCAGCCTGGACGGCGATTGTCAAGGGAAAGCGGGGCCTAACTTTCAATTGTAATCCGTTGGCAGGTGTGCTAAAATAGAAAAAATTCCAAAAATATGTCAACGAAAGAGGGAATTGAAATGAACCAGGAGACCTTGCAGTTTGTGACCGAAAAGAGCCGGGAGCTGATACATGCGGCGACCTGCTCGGAGGAGGCAAAAGAGGCGGCGCAGGCGTGGCTGCAGGCGGTCGGAACCGACCGGCAGGCAGAGCAGAGCAGGCTGTATGTGCAGGAGCTGGAGGAGGATGTTGTGCCCATCGACGATCTGGTCCACTTTGCAGGCTCGGACGCCGGAAAGCAGTATTTCGGCGCAGAAGCGGCAGACGGGATTGTGGCCCACGCCAGGCAGATCAAGGCGGAGGGCGCGGTCTACTGTGACTGCCCGGCCTGTTCGGTGGCGGCGGCGATCCTCAGCCGCAGGGACGAGCTTTTGAAGTGACAGCACGCATGTGACAGGCCGCCAATCCGGTGTGGGATTGGCGGCCTGTCTTTCCGCGGCGGTGCGGCGCCGCAGCACGGCCCGGAGGGGCAGGAGGGGATGGAGCGCAATGCTTGTAAACTGTATCTTTGTGGGCGCCGGCGGGATGCTTGGCTCGGTGGCGCGATATCTTTTGGGGCTGATTCCGGTCAAAGGCGCCGGCGGCTTTCCCGTGACGACGCTGCTCATCAATGTGCTCGGCGCGCTGCTGATCGGGGCGCTGACGGCGTGGGCACAGCGGTGCGGCGCCGTCAGCGCCCACACGATGCTGCTGCTCAAGGTCGGCGTCTGTGGCGGCTTTACCACCTTCTCCACCTTTGCCCTGGAGACAGAGCAGCTGCTGCAGGCAGGGCGCGGCGGTGCGGCGGCGCTCTATGCGGCCTTGAGCGTGGGGCTGTGTGGGCTGGCCGTATTTGCCGGCCAGGGCCTGGTGCGCCCCTTTTCCGGCTGAGCGCGCGCCGAGAGCCGGCAGAACAAGGACCGGGAGAGCAGGGCGATGAGCCCCAGCAGGCAGCCGGTGGGAAGGAACACAAGAAAGAGGTGCGTGTGCAGGGTGTCAAAGAGCGCGCCATAGATGGCCTGGCCGAGCGGCTGGGCGCAGAGGGTCAGCGCCGACACATAGGACATGACCCGGCCGAGCATGGCGGGCGGCGTCATCTGCTGCAGGCAGGAGAGGGCGAAGATGGAGAAGATGCAG
>JAHZEE010000178.1 GCA_019421975.1 Clostridiales bacterium
GACCATAGGCCAGATGGGTCACAACAAAAAAGGCTCCGATCAAAAGGACGCAGGCGGCCAGCGCGGCAATGGCGTGCCTGCGGGAAAAGAGCACGGCGGTGACACCGTTTGGAAACAGGCGAATTGCAATGAGGTAAAAGAAGCAGAGCAGGACTGCCACCAGGATGAGAAAGCTGTAGAGGTCTGGAAAGGACGCGACGCCAAGATGCAAGAATTGAAACAGCAGCGCCGCAGAGACCGACAGCTCCACATAGCTCATGGGCGTCCGAGCCTTAAACGGCTCGAGCAGCAGAAAAGCGGCGCGCAGCGGCGTCACCAGCAGAAATACCAGTCCCAAGAGAACGCCGCAGCTGCCGGCCAGAGAGGAGTGGGGCAGTACCAATGCAGCGCCGGCGCCATAGAGAAGACTGATGACGACGGCCAACTGGCCTGTGGTCCGCGGACGGCGCAGAAACAGGGCGAGCAGCGGGTAGACAATGCTCATCCAGGCAAGCCAGATGGGAAGAGACAGCGCCACCAGTGTGTCGGCGCCGGCCGTTCCCACCAGACAGTAGACGCCGGCCAGACAGACGGCATCGGTGAAGAGAATACACCAATTTCCAAAGTAGTGTGGACGCTCAGCCATGCGGTTCTCCCCCTTTCAAGTCCTGAAGGCAGCCGACACGGAGATTGCCGGAAGGCCCCGGACGCTCCCAACTGAGCAGCGTCAGCCCGGCGGACCCCAGAGTCTCCAAAAGTGAGAGTGCGGCGCGCTGCTGGACACGATCTGTCACAAGATACCCCTGGCCCATCTGCTCGCGGCTGCCGGCCAGCGATGTGTGTGACAGGGCATAGATCGACTCGGACCATTCAAAACGGGCCAGGCAGAACAGCAGCGTGTCCCGCGTGGTCTGTTCGGAGGGAAAGAGGTTGACCTCCGACTGCAAATCCGTTGCAGGAAGGCTCAGACCACAGTAAATTCCCGCGGAATCAAGCCTGACGATCAGGGAGGCGACCAGGCTGATGGACTCCTCCAGAATCTCAGAGCCCTGTGCCAGCAGAGAAGCGGCGTCCAGGAGAAAGTGGACGGTTCGGGGCTGGATGGTCTCATAGAGCTTTACCTGCAGACCGCTGCCGCGCGCCGCCATGCGCCAGTCAATCCGCTTCCAGGGGTCCCCGTTTTGATAGTCCCGCTCATTTCGGACGATGGTGCAGTCCTCCACATAGCCGGCCTTTCCCTGCTGCGCCTGCCAGATGTTGTTCATAAAAAACGAGGTTTTCACCGGGACGAGCTTGGGATAGACCACGAAGGTAGGGGGTGTTTTCATTGGAAGCTTTGCCTCCACCTGGGACAGCCCAAAGCCGTCGCCGGACAGAAGCAGAACCTGAGAGGCGGCGTAGACGCCGCGGTGCTGCGCGCGCCAGGTGGACTGCCACTGGATCTGCTGATGCCACAGGACGAAGGCAAACCGCTTGGTGTAGGCTGCCCTGGTGAGATCCGGGCGCGGGACCTCCGTGGGGGGATCGGTGGGCTGCTCCTTGGCCTGCTGGACCTGAAGACGATACCGATCCAGCCGCTCATTCACCTCCTGGCTTGGAAGCGGCGCCATGGAGATTTCAGCTGCCTCTGCCGGCTCCATGCAGCGGCTCTGCGGCAGGTACTGCACGAACTCCAGCCAGATGAGCGGAAGCAGCTTGCGGTTGACAATAGAATAGGTGAGCCAGACGGTGTCTCCGGCAAAGATAGAGGCGGAGGCAGCCTGGATCTGCGGCTCTACATGGTTTAAAGCGCAGTGGCCCCAGAGCCGTGCCAAAACTCCAATTGCCAGCAAAAGCAGAAAAAAGGAGCAGAGATAGATCTGACCGACGGCCAAGGTGACAATCCCACCGGCCAGCCAGATGGCAAGCGCCGGGGTTCCGATCAGGATGCTGCTGACATCCTGACGCAGGGTCTGCCGTGATTTTGGAGCGGCCGCCATCAGAAACGCGCCTCTCCGGCCGGGGGGACTGGTACTTCCTTGAGCAGGTCCTGTACGACTTTCTCAGGGGTTGTGTTGTCCAACTGAGCTTCGCTTTTCAGCAGCAGGCGGTGTGCGAGAATGGGGACTGCAATCTCCTGAATATCGTCCGGCGTGACGAAATTGCGGCCCTGCATGGCGGCCCAGGCCTTGCCGGCACGGTAGAGCGCGCGGGAGGCGCGGGGACTCGCCCCCATCCGCAGAAGCGGGTGATGCCGCGTGGCCTGCACCAGCGCGACAATATAGGCTGTCAGGGCCGGCGCGATGGTGACCTGGCGGGCGGCCTGCTGCATCTGGATCAAAAGGTCTGGATTCATGACACACTGCACATGGTCCATGGGAATCTCATCGCCGAGGTTTTGCAGCATAAGCTCCTCCTCCGCTGCCTCCGGGTACCCCAGAGACAGCCGGATCAGAAACCGGTCCATCTGCGCGGCGGGCAGACGGAAGGTGCTCTCCGACTCCACGGGATTCTGCGTGGCCATCACCATAAACGGCGCGGGCAGGGGATCCGTCTTTCCGTCGATGGTCACCTGCCCCTCCTCCATGGCCTCCAGCAGCGCCGACTGTGTGCGGGGAATGGCGCGGTTGATCTCGTCTGCGAGCAGCAGATTGGTCATGACGGGGCCCTGCAGAAGCTGAAACGAGCCGGTCTGCTGGTTGTAGACATTCATCCCCAAAATATCTGAGGGGAGAAGGTCCGGTGTAAATTGGATCCGCTTGGTCTGGCAGCCCAGAACCCTGGAAAGGGTCTTGACCAGTGTGGTCTTTCCGACGCCTGGCAGATCCTCCAGCAAAATATGTCCCTGTGCAAGAACCGCCATCAGAATGAGTTCAATTTGCCTGGTCTTGCCGACGATGATTTTTTCAGTCTCCGCAACAACCTTCTGGGATTGTTCATGAAGATTCATTTCCTGCATAGAGGGTCCTCCTTGCTTCATTCACAGTATTAAATAAATAGATTCTAACATCTTTCAACAAAAAAAGGAAGAGATAAAATGGGAGCTCCGGCTTGTAAAACAGGGGAACGCCTGCTATAATAATGTAAATAAAACAAAGGGGTGACAGATGGAACATGCGCATGATTTTTTGCAGATCGTAAATGGTACAGCATGGGCGAATGGGGCACATCCGCCGGACTTTGCTGTGCAGCTGCAAGAAAGAACCATGCGCTGCCGCCTCTCTTTTGATGAAAATATCGCGCCGCCCCAGGGGGCAGCGCGGGCTTCAGGCTGCGGAACGATTCTTTCCCGCAGCCTGATTTTTTATGAAAAGAGAGGGGTTACAATATGTCACTGATACAGATCAGCCACCTGAGCTTTCGCTACGACGGGGGCACAGAGGAGCTGTTTCAGGATGTCAGCCTGAACCTGGACAGCGGCTGGCATCTGGGGCTGTTGGGGCGCAACGGACGGGGAAAAACCACTTTTTTACATCTGCTGGAGGGCCGGTACGCATATCGGGGGACGATCAAAGCTTCAGTGGATTTTTCATATTTTCCCTATCAGGTGGAGAACCCGCAGAAGAGCGCCGGGGAGGTGGTCCGAGCGGTTGTCCCGGAGCATGAGACATGGCAGCTGGAAAAGGAGCTTCGACCGCTGAAAGTGAATCTGGAGCC
>JAHZEE010000179.1:0-2814 GCA_019421975.1 Clostridiales bacterium
ACACCTCTCAGTCCGCTTCGCGGCCAGCTCCCCTCAAGGGGAGCCTTTTTATTTTCTCCCCTCCAAAGCCTCCCCTGGAGGGGAGGTGCCGCCGTAGGCGGCGGAGAGGTGGCCTGCCGCCCGAATGCTGCAGCAGCTCAGGGCGTGGCCCAGAGCAGCTGGGCGATGGCCTGTCCGGCCAGACGCGCGGCGGAAAGCGCCTCGGCCAGGGTGTCGCCCGAAGAGCCGATCTCCAGCAGCATGGCGCCCGGCGAGGTGTGCTGGTTGAACCGCTCAGTGCGAAGGTTGAGGTCACGCATACCCCGGGCGCGTTGCGGTTTAAGATCGCCTGAACCTTGAGCGCGCACGAGAGGTTCTTCTGCCAGTCGGGGTGTTCCAGGCCGCCCTGGTCGGTGCCCACCACCAGCATGATCTGGGCCGTGGAGCGGCCGTCCACTGTCACGGCGGTGGGGATGTAGTTCCCCTGCTCGTCGGCAATGGCGTCGCGGTGGACATCCAGGACCAGCCGGATGGAGGGGTTGGCGGCCAGATCCGCCTGGATGTCCTCCAGCGTGCGGGCGTAGGAGTCGTTGTAAGAGGGTACATCGTGAATGGTCTCGTCGTGGAGCGTCTCGATGCCCAGCAGCTCCAGGGTGTCTGCCAGCTCCCGGCCCACCCGCACGACGCTGTAGTTGGTGTCCTCGGTCCGCAGCGTGTCCGACTGCTCGTATTCCCAGCCCGCCTCCGGCCGGTAGGACTCGGTGGTGTGGGTGTGGATGATGAGCACCTGCGGCCCGTCGGAGGCGGGGGTCAGCTCCAACGGCGCCTGCAGCAGCGCCCGCTTGTCCACCTCATAGGTGCAGCCGCCCTTGATCTCGATGGCGTCTGCCTCCGCGTCGGAGAAGTGCAGAGAGATGCCGGCGGTTTCGCCGGAGGGCAAGTCCGGATCTTCCGGCAGGACCGAATCCTCCGGCGCAGGCTCCGACACCTCCGGCAGCAGCGCGGGGTCCTCCGGATCCTCCGGCTGCTCTGGCAGCGTCGGCGCTGTATCAGAGACAACGGTCTGCTGGGGCGGGTCGGCGGACTGGCCGTGATAGGTGAAAAGTCCCGCCGTGGCCGCATCCAGACCGGACGCCGCCACCACACGGATTAAAAACGCCAGCGCAATGAGTGCGCCGCACAGCCCAATGCGGCTGTTCTGACGATAGGGCTGCATAGATACCATCTCCTGGGATATACATATGCAGCGCACCGGACAGGCAGAACAAAAAATTCCGGCCGAAGCCGGAATTTTTCAGAGCGGCGCCTTCTTGATCTTGGAGAAGGGGCGCGGATAGCGCGCAGGGGTGGGCCGGACCTTGCGGATGCACACCACCCGGTGCACCGCGTCGGCGACGGGGTATTCATAGATCGACTCCACCTGGCCGCCTAGCAGCTGCAGGGCGTTTTGGGCCTCCTGCACCTCCGCGGCCGCGCTCTCGCCCTTCATGGCCAGAAACAGGCCGCCCACCTTGACAAAGGGCAGGCACAGCTCACACAGCATGGGCAGCCGCGCCACCGCCCGGGCGGTGGCGATGTCGTACTGCTCCCGCCGCGCCGGCGCGGCCTGCTCGGCCCGGGCGGTCACCACCTCGGCCCGGACGCCCAGCTGCGGCAGCAGCCCGGAGAGCCACTGGGTGCGCTTGCCGAGGGAGTCCAGCAGCGTCACCCGGCAGTCCGGCGCGGCGACGGCCAGCGGCACGCCGGGAAAGCCCGCGCCGCAGCCCACATCGATGAGGGTTTTGCCCTGCAGCTGCGCCGCGTTTAAAAGCGCCAGGCAGTCGAGAAAGTGCAGCTGGGCCACGGCCTGCGGCTCTGTGATGGCGGTCAGGTTCATCACCCGGTTCTGCTCGAGCAGGGCCTGGCCAAACCGGCAGAGGGTGTCCACCTGGGCGTCGGACAGGGTCAGACCCAGGCTGGGCAGGCCGGAAAGGAGTGTCGTGCGCATGGAAATTCCTCCTGAAAAAAGGCCGCGGCATCCGAAGATGCCGCGGCGGCAAACTCGTCTTACTTCTTGCAGGCGACGGCTCTGCGGGCCGCGTCGGCAATGCGCTCCGGGGTCAGGCCGTAGGCCTCCAGCACCTTCTGGGCCTTGCCGGACCGGCCGAACACATCCTGCACGCCGTGGCGGATGACGGGGACCGGACAGACGCCGCAGAGATATTCACAGACCGCGGCGCCCAGACCACCCAGCACATTGGCCTCCTCGGTGGTCACGATGGCGCCCGTCTCCTGGGCGGCCTTCAAAACCAGCGCCTCGTCGAGCGGCTTGATGGTGTGCATGTCGATCACACGGGCGGAGATCCCCTCCTGGGCCAGAAGCTGGGCGGCCTTCAGGGCCATCTGAACCATCATGCCCACGGCGATGATGGTCACATCACTGCCGTCCTGGAGCGTGGCGCCCCTGCCCAGCTCGAAGCGGTAGCCCGCGACCGTGTCGGTGACGGTGTCCACCGCCAGACGGCCCAGGCGCATGTAGGCCGGACCGTCGTAGTCCAGCAGCGCGCGGGTGGCCAGACGCATCTCGTGGCCGTCGCAGGGGCACAGCACCAGCATGCCGGGGATGGCGCGCATGAGGGCAAAGTCCTCGATGCACTGATGGGTGGCGCCGTCCTCGCCCACGCTCAGGCCGCCGTGGGAGCCCACCACCTTCACATTCAGATGGGGATAGGCCACGGAGTTGCGCACCTGCTCCCAGGCGCGTCCGGCGGCAAACATGGCAAAGGTGTTGGCAAAGGGCTTCTTGCCGCAGGCGGCGAGACCGGCGGCGACGCCGATCATATTGGCCTCCGCGAT
>JAHZEE010000179.1:2824-3594 GCA_019421975.1 Clostridiales bacterium
GTCGGGATAGGCCTTGGAGAAGTTTTTGGTCATAGTGGCCGAGGACAGGTCGGCGTCGAGCACCAGCAGGGACGGATCCTGCTCGGCGAGCGAGACCAGCGCCTCGCCGTAGGCGGCGCGGGTTGCAATGGATTCTGCCATGATTACATCGCCTCCAATTCTGCCAAATGGGCGTGCAGCTCTGCACTGGCCTGCTCATACTGGGCCTCGGCCGGCGCCTTGCCGTGCCAGCCGGCGTCGTTTTCCATGAACGAGACGCCCTTGCCCTTGACGGTCTTGGCCAGGATCACCGTGGGCTGGCCCTTGACGGTCTTGGCGGCGGCAAAGGCCTCCTGCAGCGCCGGGAAGCTGTGGCCGTCGGCCTTGAGGACCTTGAATCCAAAGGCCTCCAGCTTTTCGTCCAGCGGCTCGGTGGGCATGACGGCCTTGGTGGGGCCGTCGATCTGCAGGCCGTTGACATCGACGATGACGCAGAGGTTGTCCAGCTCATACTTGCTGGCGGCCAGAAATGCCTCCCAGGCCTGGCCCTCGGCGATCTCGCCGTCGCCCATCAGCGCGTAGACCCGGTAGGACTTTTTGTCGACCTTGCCGGCCAGCGCCATGCCGACCGCCACGGAGATGCCCTGGCCCAGAGAGCCGGTGGACATGTCCACGCCCGGCACATGGTTCATCTCCGCATGGCCGGACATGTGGCCGTCCACGCGGCGGAACAGCTCCAGATCCTCCACCGAGAAATAGCCCCGCATGGCCAGCGTGGGGTAGAGTGCCGG
>JAHZEE010000018.1:0-13155 GCA_019421975.1 Clostridiales bacterium
TCCGCCTGGGCTTTGCGTCGACCCGCCGTGAGGCGCGTCAGCTGGTCAACCATGCGCATTTCACCGTCAATGGCAAGCGCGTCAATATCCCGTCCTACCTGGTGAAGGTCGGCGATGTGGTTGCTGTCTGCGAGAAGAGCATGGGCGCTACCCGCTTTAAGAAGCTGAGAGAAGAGGACGCATTCCGTCCCGCGCCGAAGTGGCTGGAGAAAGACAAGGATAAGCTGACTGGAAAGGTGATTGCGGCTCCGGCTAGAGACGATATCGATTTCGAAATCGCCGAGCATCTCATCGTCGAGTTGTACTCCAAGTAATGTCATACCCTCGTTATTGGCAAGCTGAAACATGCAGCGGAATTTTATTCCGCAGATACAAGGAGGGTTAAAGCGTATGGTAGAAATTGAAAAGCCCCGCATTGAATGCATCGACTCGCAGGAGGATCCCTCTTACGGCAAGTATGTCGTAGAGCCGTTGGAGAGAGGCTACGGTACGACGCTGGGCAACTCGCTCAGAAGAATCCTGCTCTCCAGCCTGCCCGGCACAGCGGCGACCTCCATTAAAATTGCAGGCGTGCAGCACGAGTTTTCCACCATCCCCGGTGTCAAGGAGGATGTCACGGAGATCGTTCTGAATGTCAAAAAGATCATTGCGCGGCTGCATTCGCAGGGCGAAAAGACCGTCTATATTGAGGCAATTGGAGAACAGGAGATCACAGCGGGGGACATCAAGGCCGACGGTGAGGTGGAGATCCTCAACCCGGATCTGCACATCTGCACCCTTGGCCCTGACGCCTCTCTCAACATGGAGATTACGCTGAATTACGGCCGCGGCTATGTCCCGGCGGACCGCAACAAAAATGCAAAGACGGTCATTGGCGTGATCCCGATTGACTCAATCTATACACCGGTTTACAAGGTGAACTACACCGTGGAGAACACCCGTGTCGGCAATATGACCGACTATGACAAGCTGACCCTGGAGATCTGGACGGATTCCACGATCTCCGCGCGGGATGCGGTTTCTCTCGGCGCGAAGATTTTGTCCGACCACCTGTCGCTGTTCACGGATCTCAGTGAGACTGTGTCCAACAGTTCGACGGTTGTGGAAAAGGCGGAGTCTCACCGGGACAAGGTGCTGGAGCTGACCATCGAAGAACTGGATCTCTCTGTCCGCAGCTTTAACTGCCTCAAGCGCGCCAACATCAACAATGTCGAAGACCTGATCTCCAAGACCGAGGAGGACATGATGAAGGTGCGCAACATGGGCAGAAAGTCTCTGGAGGAAGTCCAGAACAAGCTGGCAATGATGGGCCTGTCTCTGGCCAGCGAAGATTCCAACAACAACAACTAAGGCGAAGGAGGATACCGAAATGCCCGGTACTCGGAAACTCGGCAGAAAGTCGGATCATCGCCGTGCAATGCTGCGCTCGATGACCACCAATCTGCTTGAAAACGGCAAGATGGAAACGACCTTCACACGCGCGAAGGAAGTTCAGCCTCTGGCCGAAAAGATGATTACTCTGGGAAAGGATAACACTCTGGCCTCCTATCGTAAGGCTCTGGGCTTCCTGACCAAAGAGGATGTTGCGCAGAAGGTGTTCAAGGAGATTGCACCCAACTATGCAGAGCGCAACGGCGGCTACACCCGCGTGACCCGCCTCGGGCCGCGCAGAGGTGACTGTGCCGAGATGGCAATCATCGAATTGGTTTAATTTTCAAAACATCTGATAAAAACCCCTTTTCCGGGAAAGAATAACCGGGAAAGGGGTTTTTGTTATGCAGATGACACCAGCGGAATACAATGCCTATGTCACCAGGCTCTCACCCAAGTCCCCCATCTGGAAGGACTGCCTCAATGCCTTTTGGATTGGCGGCCTGATCTGCGTGATCGGCCAGTTGATCGGAGATGGGGTGAAGCTGTTGAATTGGGGAGAGGATCAGACGGCGGCGGCTACCTCGGCGGCCATGATCTTTCTCGGCGCACTGCTGACAGGGCTCAATGTCTACGACAACATTGCGAAGGTTGCCGGCGCCGGCACCATTGTCCCCATCACTGGATTTGCCAACTCCATTGTCTCACCGGCCATGGAGTTCAAGTCAGAGGGGCTGGTCCTCGGGGTTGGGGCAAAGATGTTCTCCATCGCGGGACCGGTCTTGGTCTACGGCATCTCTGCCAGCGTGGTCTACGGTCTGATCCTCTGGATCATCAGTCTTTTTTAGATGTGTATCAAAAAAGGCATGCGGCTTGCCGCATGCCTTTTTTGGATTAAAGATCGGGACCTTCTACAAGAATATTGTCTGTGCCATGCGCCTCAAACTCTGAAATATATTCGTCCATGCGGTTGCACAATTCATCGTAGTTTTCGTTGGAAATCGGTTGATAGTCCATATCCCGCCGGGCCAGTTCTTCGGCCAGAATTTCGAAGAACACCGTGTCCTCATAATCCATAATTGCCTCATGGATGCCGCCTTCAGCAAATGCGCGGGAGGGGACGATTTCCCCTCTCCATGATTCGGCAAGCGATGGCATCCCGGCTTTTGCACAGAGGGAGAACAGTTTGCTTTCCACATGGTCGTAATCTTCAAAGCGGTCATCGCCGCGCGTAGAGTTCAGAATCCAGTTCCCAATGTAGACAAGATCTAAAAGGCGGCGGTATTCTTTCGCTGTGAGTTCGATATTCAATCGGATGCCCCCTTCCTCTTTCCCATTATATACGCATCGGCTGCTGATTTCCACTACATTTCTGACGAAAAAATGTAAATTTGACTTGTTTTAGACTAGCCGATGGCATATGATAGAAAATGGATTTCTGGGGCGTAGCCCAAATAAGGAGTTTTAGATTTGAGAAAGATAAGCGTTTGTGTGTTGTTTGGAGGCGTTTCGCCGGAACATGAGGTTTCGCTTCGCTCTGCGGAGGCGGTTCTGCAACATATGAATCCGGAGAAATATGAGATTTATCCGGTTGGAATCACGAAGCAGGGCATCTGGTACCTGTTCGGCGGCAAGGACTACCACATGCTGCCGGACGGACGGTGGCAGCAGCATCCGGCCAACAAGCGGGTGCTGATCTCCCCGGTGCGCGGTGAGGGAATGCTGATTATAGAGGCAGAGAGTGTGGTCCGGCAGCAGATCGATGTGGTGTTTCCCGTACTGCACGGAGAAAACGGCGAAGATGGCGCCGTTCAGGGCCTGATGCAATTGGCGGGGATCGCCTGTGTGGGTCCCGGCGTAGGGGCTTCTGCAGCGTCGATGAATAAATGTATGACCAAATTGGTGGCGGACTTTGCCGGCGTGTGCCAGGCGGACTGGATGGCCTTCTCCCGCGAGGAGATTGAAAAGGCGCTGGGGAACTGTGTTGAGCAGATCCAGGCGCGTTTTGCCTATCCGGTGTTTGTCAAACCGGCTGGAACAGGATCCTCCGTGGGCGTCCACAAGGCAGCAGATGCGGCACAGCTGGCGTCGGCACTGCAGGATGCATCGCGGTTTGACCAGAAGGTTCTGGTTGAAGAGTTTATTGATGGGCAGGAGGTAGAGGTGGCGGTGCTGGGCAACGGGACCCCTGCGGCCTCCATCTGTGGGGAGATCGACGCTGGCGCGGAGTTCTACGACTACGACGCAAAATATATTTCGGACTGCTCCAAGCTCTACATCCCGGCGCGAATTTCAGATGCCGCCGGCGAAGAGGTGCGCGAGGCAGCGGTTCGGATCTACCGGGCGCTGGGATGCCGGGGCCTCTCCCGGGTGGACTTTTTCGTCACGCGGGAGCACCAGCGGGCGGTATTCAATGAGATCAACACCATTCCGGGCTTTACCTCTATTTCCATGTATCCCAAGCTGTTTGAGGCCAGCGGAATCACCTTTGGAGAACTGGTGGACCGGCTGCTTCAGCTGGCCATGGAGGAGCAGTGATGGATTCCCGGCCCATCGGTGTGTTTGATTCCGGCCTGGGCGGTCTGACTGCGGTGCGCCAGCTCATGCTGGAGCTGCCGGGAGAGCAGATCATCTACTTTGGGGACACTGGGCGGGTTCCCTATGGAACGCGTTCACCGGAGACGATTTTAAAATACACCCGGCAGGACATCCAGTTCCTGCTGCAATTTGATATTAAAGCCATTGTGATTGCCTGCAATACCGCCGACGCCACTGCCCGCCAGAAGATTCAACATGAATATCCGGTGCCGATTTTTGGCGTGGCAGAGCCCTCTGCCCGCGCGGCCGTGGCGGCGACAAGAAACGAGAAGGTGGGACTGATCGGAACGCCGGCAACCATCGGAAGCAGAATCTATGAGCGTCTGATCCAGACGATACGCCCGACCGTCAAGGTGATGCCGCAGGCCTGCCCGCTCTTGGTGCCTATGGTGGAAAATGGGAGAGTTCGCCCCGGCGACCCGGTGATCGAAACCCTGGTGGCGGAGTATTTGGCGCCGCTCAAAACCTGGGGCTGTGACACGCTGATTCTGGGCTGTACCCACTATCCGCTGCTCTGGGATGTGATCGCCGCCTATATGGGCCCTGCAGTGACGCTGATTGACTCCGGTCGGGAGGCGGCGCGCGCGGTGACGCTGGAGCTTGCAAAGCAAAACATGCTGTGCGGCCAACAGGCCGGCGGGAGCTGCCGGTATTATGTCAGCGATACCACAGCGGGCTTCAGCCAGCTGGCGTCGCTGTTTTTACAGCGGCCCACGGAGAACCTGGTGGCACGAATTGATATTGACGCATATTAAAGGAAGAGATCATGAAAAAGACTGCTGTGATTGCCATTCAGGGGATGCAGTGCTATGAGGGCGACGAGCCGCAGGTGCTGGAGCTCATGACAAATGGCCTCTACGAAAAACTGGATGACCGATGCCGAATCTTCTATGAGGAGACGGAGATGACCGGAATGGAGGGGGTCAGGACGACCTTCGAGGTGTTCCCGGATCGTGTGGAACTCAACCGGGAGGGGGCGGTCCAGTCCCAGATGGTGTTCCGGCCGGGGGAGCGCATGGAATCTCTGTATGACCTGGGCTTTGGCGCGCTGCTGATTGCTGTCACGGCAACACGGGTCTGCGCCTCGCTGGACGAAAACGGAGGCGCGCTGGATCTGGCCTGTGACCCCCAAGGAGGAATAGAAGGACACAGCCCAAAAGGGCTGTGTCCTTTTTTACCAATAAAATGTGCTTGACAAATTGTATAGAAAAGAATATTATAATGATATCAAAATGATATGAGAGGAGCGAGCTTTATGGAGGAAAAACAGAGACAGTATGAGGAGAAGATCCTGCATGCGGCGCCTGGAATGCTGATGCTGCTGGTGGGGCTTCTGCTGGTGCTCCTGGCGATTGTGTTCATTGTCTTTGGCTTCCAGAACTATGTGGATACCAGGCATGCAGGCTGGCTGGTACTGGCAATCTGCGGCACCGTCTATATCAGCTTTCCGGGATGGCTGTTCTTTATGGGGTTAAAGGTCATAAAACCGGGCGAAGCGCTGGTGCTGACCCTGTTCGGCAAATATGTCGGCACGCTGAAGACGGATGGATTTTTCTTTGTGAATCCATTTTGTACAGCAGTCAACCCGACGGTGGAGTCGACGGCAGAATCCCTCGCAGCTGCGACGACGGAGATGGTTTCCACCGGAAAGCAGCCGCGGATCTCGACGGGCAGATCGAAAAAGATCTCTCTGAAGACCATGACGCTGAACAATGAGAAACAGAAGATCAACGATCTGCTGGGCAACCCCATCATCATTGGAATCGCAGTCACCTGGCGGGTAGAAAACACGGCGAAGGCTGTCTTTGGGGTGGACAATTACCGCGAGTATCTCTCCATCCAGTGTGACTCTGCACTTCGTGACACGGTTCGGCTGTATCCCTATGACATCTCAGAGGACGGGGAGGAGAAGAGCCTGCGCGGCTCGGCACAGGAGATCGCGGAGAATCTGAAGGGAGAAATCCAGCGCCGCGTCGCCTGCGCGGGCCTGGAGATTCAGGAGGCGCGGATCACCCATCTGGCCTATGCACCGGAGATTGCCGCCGCCATGCTGCAGCGCCAGCAGGCAACGGCTGTCATCGACGCCAGGAAGATGATTGTGGACGGCGCTGTGGGAATGGTGGATATGGCGCTGGCCAAGCTCAGCGAAAAGCAGATTGTTGAGCTCGATGAGGAGCGCAAGGCCCAGATGGTTTCCAATCTGATGGTGGTGCTCTGCGGCAACAAGGATGCACAGCCTATTGTCAATTCCGGTTCTATCTATTAAAATAGAGACATCATCTGAGGAGGGGAGCGGTGCCAGTGAAAGAAAAGGAAAAAAAGCAGGTTCCCCTTCGCCTGTCGGCAACGCTGTATGAGGAGATTGCACGCTGGGCAGAAGACGACTTCCGCTCCATCAATGGGCAGATTGAGTATATCCTGTCGGAAGCGGTGAAAAAGCGGCGCAAACGCCAGACAGCTGGCACAGAGGCTGGCGGCGAGACTGAAATTTAAAAGGGGAGGCCAGCGCCGCTGGCCTCCCCTTTAATCTTTGGAACATGAATGAGCGCCAATGCACCGGCTGCCCCGGAGCCGGTCGGTACAGTGATCGCAGCGGAGCGCGGCATTGGACTGCGGGAAAAAACGCTCTGGGTGCCGTGCCAGCTGCAGCTCCCAGACCAGAAAGATCGCAATGGCCATCCCCACCAGCGTCCAGGTATAGAAGCCTGGCACCCACAGCAGGGGAGAGAACATCATCAGATGGTCCCAGTTGAAGATCCGGCAGGTGGTGCAGCAGCGGTTTTTGAGAAACAGCGCCTGGAACGGACACCAGATCAGGACGCACACCAGATCGAATACATAGAACAGTGTGGTGATGAGAAGCAGATGCGGGGCGGTGAGAATCCCCATGGCGTGTAATGCACCAAGCAGCAGAGTCAGCCCGCACCACAGAATGCCAACCCACAGCGCCCGGCGGTTGGCGTTCCGAATGGTCAGGCGGGGGACCTCGGCCCCACTGGGAATCATGTGGACGGCGAAGGGCTTTTGGGAGCCGATCGATACCAGATTGTGGCTTGGGATCAGCTGCAGCAGCATATCCGCCATCCAGATCCCCCAGAGCAGATGCAGTGGGGAGAGCCGCCTGAAAAAGGAGAACCGTGTAAGCACCCCGAAGCTCTGGGGACGGAACAGATAGAGCAGAACCACCAGAAGCAGCGCTGCAATCCGGAAGAGAAAGCGGATCCAATATACAGTTCGCAGCTTTTCGGTTCTCCCCATTTCAATCATCCTCTCTGGAAAAATTCCCGCGATACAGCTGCCTGTATCGCGGGAATTGCGTCACATTTTTTCGGGCGCTGCAAAGCCCAGCAGGTTCATGCAGGCCTCCATGATCCGCCGGGTCAAATCGATGAGTGCCAGATATCCGGACTGCCGGTCCGGATCCGGCTCCTGCAGAATCCGGGTCTCGTGATAGAAGGTGTTGACCGCGCCGGCCACCTCATAGAGATAGGCGCACAGCGTGTTGGGCGCCAGATCGCGGCAGGCGTTGCCCACCGCATCGGAAAAGCGGGTGAGGGTCAGCATCAGCGCCTTCTCCGTGGGCTGCTCCGGCGGACGAATCTCCAGCGCGGAAACCGTACGGCCACAGCGGCTGAGGATGGATTTTAACCGCACGGCGGTGTAGAGCAGATAGGGTCCCGTGTTGCCCTCAAAGGCTGAGAAGCGCTCCAGATCAAAGATGTAGTCTTTGGAGGGCTGATTGCTGAGATCGCCGTATTTCAGCGCCGCCAACGCGATGATCCTGGCCGTCTCATCGGCCATATCGGCGCTGACGATCTGGTTTTCCTCCACCTTCTTGAAGACGGTGTCGGTGATCTCGTTGATGAGCGTCTCCAGCCGCATGACACCACCCTGTCTCGTCTTAAAGGGTTTGCCGTCGGCGCCGTTCATGGTGCCGAAGCCGAGAAAACGCAACTCAGTGGAATCCGGGACAATGCCGCCCTTGCGCGCGGCGCGGAAGACCTGCTCAAAATGCAGGCTTTGACGCTTGTCCACCACATAGAGAACCTCGTCGGGGCGGTAATCCTGCATCCGCTGTACCAGCGTGGCCAGATCGGTGGTGGCATAGAGCGAAGCCCCGTCGGATTTGACGAGGATACAGGGGGGAACCTCCTTTTTATCAGATGCCTCCTGGACCTCCACCACCAGTGCGCCCTCACTCTCATGGGCCAGGCCGGAGGCGCGAAAGTGCTCCAGCATGTCGGGGATATATTTCTGTGCGTCGCTCCCGCCCAGCCAGAGATCGAAGTGGACATCCAGCCGGTCATAGTTCTTCTTGAGATCTGCCGTTGAGACACGCATGATGTGCTGCCAGAGTGCGCGGTAGCCGGCGTCCCCGGCCTGCAGCTTCTGGGTGGCAGCGTGGGCGAGGGCGGCAAAGGCGGCATCCTCCTTTGCGCGGGCGGAGGCGGCGGGATAGATCTGCTCCAGCTCCGAGATCGTAAACGGCGCCTGCTCCGGATAGGAACCGGTGTAATCGGGATCAAAGTACGGCAGGTCGGGGTGCAGGGTTCGGACCTGTTCAATAATCAGGCCGATCTGGAGGCCCCAGTCTCCCATATGGATGTCGCCCAGGACCTGGTGACCGGCGTAGCGGTAGATGCGCTTCATGCTCTCTCCGATGATGGCAGAGCGGAGATGGCCGACATGCAGCGGCTTGGCCACATTGGGGCCGCCGTAGTCGATGACCACGGTTTTGGACTGCGCGGCACCGGCATAGCCAAAGCGGTCTGCGGTGCGCATCTGCTCCAGATAGGAGGCGACAAAGTCGGCGGACAGCGTCAAGTTGAGAAAGCCGGGCTTGGCCGCCTCCACGCGGGCAAAGGCCGGGCAGGCCTGCAGCCGGGATGCCACCTGCTCTGCGATGGCGATGGGGGCCTGTCCCAGCACCTTGGCGGCGGGCATGGCGCCATTGCACTGGTATTCACACAGATCCGGCCGGTTGGAAACCGTCACACGGCCATACTGTGCGCCGTCGAGCCCGATGGCGGCAAAGGCTGCGGAGACCTCTTTTGTAATCAGTTCTGCCAGTTTTTCCATGGCATAGACACCTCATTTTAATATACTATTGTATATGATAGCAAAAATCTGATGAGGTGTACAGGGCTAAAATTGAAAAAGTCAGTTCTGCAAAAAGAGATAAATTCAGAAAAACAGGCGGACGGTGAGTGCAGAGAAAATAAAGCCGGCCAGATCGGCGATCAGTGCAGCGGGAATGGCGTGCCGCGTTTTGCGGATTCCGGCTGCACCAAAATAGACGCTGATGGTGTAGAAGGTGGTCTCGGTCGAGCCGAGCATGACGGCGGCGGTGCGCCCAATCTCAGAGTCCACACCATAGGTGGCCATCAGATCGGCGCCCACTGCCAGCGCTGCACTGCCGCTGATGGGACGGACCAAAAACAACGGCGCCGTCTCGGGAGGGATCCCCACCAGATGGCAGACAGGGGCCAGAAGCTGGCCCAGCAGGTCGATGAGGCCCGCGGCGCGGAGCATATGGACCAGGGTCAAAAGGATAATCAGCGCAGGGACAATGTGCAGCAGAATCTGCAGGCCGTTTTCCGCGCCTGCGATCAGTGCGGCATAGACATCGCATTTTTTGGCCAGCGCAAAGAGGCTGACAAAGGCGATCAGTCCTGGAATCAGAATATCGATGCTCATGGGCGGAACCTGCCTTGCAGAAGGGTGGCTGCGAGCAGCCCGGCGGTCACGGAGCAGAGCGAGGTCACCCAGACGGCCGGCAGAATGTCGAAGGGCGTGGCGCATCCGTTTGCCAGCCGGACTGTGGCCACAGTGGTGGGGATGAGCTGAATGGAGGCGGTGTTCATCACGATGAGCCGGCACATCTCGTCGCTGGCTGCCCCGGGCGGCGCATGGCGGGCCATGCGTTTGACGGCGGCGATGCCAAGCGGCGTGGCGGCATTGCCAAGCCCCAGCAGATTGGCGGTCATGTTTGCGGCGATGTGGCCCAAGGTGGCAGGATCCTTGGCGCTCTGCGGAAACAGTCTGGCAAGCAGCGGGCGGAGCAGCACCGCAAGCTTCTCCGTCAGTCCGGCTTGCTCCATCACATGGGCCAGCCCGCTCCAGAGGCAGAGCGGTCCGGCCAGGGACAAGGCCAATTGCACTCCGGTGCTTGCCCCGGTGAGTGCAGCCTCGCTGACTGCCTGTGCGTTGCCGTTCCAGACCGAAAGTGCCGCACAGGCCAGCGCGAGAATGGTCCAAATCCAGCTCATTACCATCTACAATGCCCCCTTTTCCTTTAATACAAGCCTATGGGGGCAGGTCCACAGCTAGAACTGGAGCAAATACAGCGACATTTGGGCAGGAAGTTCATACATTTTCATTTTTTTCATTGTGAATGGCGTTGACATGCAATCCGATGGTCGGTTATAATAGGGGTGTCGTATTTTGTCGAAAAATGTAGAAGGTTAATGGGAGGAGGCCGCGCCATGAAGTCCACCGGAATTGTCCGAAAAGTGGATGAACTCGGGAGAATCGTTCTTCCAATTGAGCTCAGAAAGAATCTGGAGATAGCAGAGAAAGATTCTTTGGAGATCTATGTGGATGGAAGCTCTATCATATTAAAGAAATACGAGCCTTCCTGCGTGTTTTGCAAGGATGCAAAAAATGTGGTTAATTTTAAAGGAAAAAATGTCTGCCCAAATTGTCTTGCAGAACTGAAACGCTTGTACAAATAATGGGAACGGGACTATGGAACTCCATAGCCCCGCTTTTTGTGAAAAGAGAGCCGCACCGTCAATCGGTTTGGCTCTCTCCTTTTTTTTGCAGCGCCAAGGCATACAGCTGATTTTTGGGAAGATGGAGCGCGGCGGAAACCTGCTTGGCAGCATCTTTGAGTGACAGTCCCTGTGACTGCAGAGACCGGATCTGTTCCAGCGCATCCTGCTCTGTGGCCTGTGGCGCTTCTGGAAGGGCAGCCCCTTCGAGAATCAGAACATATTCGCCGCGCGGCTCCTGCGACGCATAGTGTGCACAGGCCTGCCCAAGCGTCATGCGCAGAACCTCCTCATGCAGCTTTGTCATCTCGCGGCAGAGGGAAATCCGGCGCTCTGCACCAAAGGTATCCATGAGATCTTCGAGGGTGCTGCGAAGCTTGTGCGGCGCTTCATAGAAGATCATCGTCCTCGTTTCAGACCGCAGAGAGGCCAAATGCTCCCGCCGGTTTTTCCTGTTGACCGTGAGAAACCCCTCAAAGGTAAACCGGCCGGTTGGAAGGCCGGACATACAGAGCGCTGTGATTGCGGCGCAGGGGCCGGGAATGGCGGAGACGGGAATGCCGTGTTCCACACACAGGGCTACCAGATCCTCTCCCGGGTCGGAAATTGCGGGCGTGCCGGCGTCGGAGACCAGCGCGCAGACCTGTCCCTCCAACAGCCGTGCCAAAATTTTTTGGCCGGCAGCGGCCCGGTTGTGGTCGTAATAGCTGAGCAGCGGCCGCTTGATTCCCAGATGGTTGAGCAGCTTTAAAGTGACGCGGGTGTCCTCGGCGCCGATGAAGTCGGCATCCTCCAGGGCCTGACGCATCCTGGGAGAGATATCCTGCAGATTGCCGATTGGGGTCGGAACCAGATAGAGCATACCGGGCATAGTGATTCTCCTTTCAGCGGCCGCAGGCCATGCGGTAGGCCTCGGTTTCGGTACCGTCGTCGCGGTACAAAATATAGTCCGGAAGGTAGGTGATACCGGGCCTCCCGCAGCGCCGGGCGCAGACCAAAACCAGATTGATGGGGCTTTGGGCCCTGTGGCGGACAAACTGTATCTGCTTTGGCTCTAAGTGATGCTCTCGCAGGCAGACAAACAGATCCACCAGCCGCTCCGGCCGGTAGACGAGGCTGAAGCGGCCGCCGTTTTTAAGCCCCCAGGCGGCGGCCGCGCAGACATCGTCCAGGGTACAGCCGGATTCGGTTCGGGCGGGATCCCCGCCGGCGACCGCAGGAAAGTATGGCGGATTGCAGACAACCCAGTCAAAGCTGCCGGGACAGAGCAGCGCCCGGAACTGGCGCAGATCGCCCTGTAGAACGGAAAAGCGGCCGGTGAAACCACTTTTTTGACAGCTGTCCAGCGCCAGGGCGCAGGCGGCCTTGGACTGCTCGATGCCCGTGACGCTGCAGGTTGGATGCTCAGCGCAGAGCAGCAGTGAGACGGCCCCTGCGCCGCATCCCAGGTCGGCAATCCGGCTCTGTCGCGGCGGCTGGGTAAACTGGGCCAGCAGCAGTGCGTCTGTGGTCAATTTGAGAGCCTGACCGGCATTCTGGCACAGAAAGACACCGGGGCGCAGCACTTCATATTCATTCATTGGCAAATAGAAAGGGAAACGGGCCTGCACCGCGCGGCACAGGCCCGTTTCGGGATGTACAATTACTGCTGAACAATTGCCTGCGTCGGGCAGGTATCTGCGCAAGCACCGCAGTCGATGCACTGATTGGCATCGATCTCGTAATGCTCGTCGCCCTGCTTGATCAGCCCCATCGGGCAAGCATCGGTGCATGCACCGCAGCTGATGCAAGCGTCAGTGATTGCATATGCCATAGGTAACACCTCCAAACCAATTGCCCTTACATTTTAGCACGAATTTTTGAAAAAGCAAATGAAATTTTATTACGAACTGGTTGGATTTGCAGTATATTTTTTGGCACTTCTGCCGATCATTTCCGAGAAAGGAGCGGATTTCATGCGGAACATGGCACTCTCTGCGGGCGCGGCGGCGACCTTTCGCTGCGCTGCGACGCTGGCAAGGGCCTATGGACACGGATATGTGGGCAGTGAACATCTGCTTTTGGCCATGCTGGTGCGCAGCGAATCGACAGCCGGCAGAATTCTGCTGCGGGCGGGGGTCTATCCGGCGCAGGTGCTTGCCAAACTGGAGCAGACGGCCGGACGCGGTCAGGCAGGGCTTTTATTGGCACAGGGCCTGACGGTCCAGGCCAGGGAGATTGTAAAGACAGCGACGATGGATGCGCGCAGAATGGGCAGCGGCGAGATCAGCGAGGAGCACCTTTTGATGGCGCTGCTGCGCGAGCACCAGAGCACAGCCGCCAGGATTCTGCGTGAACTCAAGCTGGACCCGGACCACCTGTTTTCAGAGGCCTATCTGGAGGCAGACAGCCGTGAGACAGCGGCACCAAGGAG
>JAHZEE010000018.1:13165-14862 GCA_019421975.1 Clostridiales bacterium
GCAACAAAATTGTTAGACCAGTTTTCAGTGGATCTCACAGCCCGCGCAGATCTGCTCTCACCGGTGATCGGCCGGGAAAGGGAGGTAGAGCTGGTCCTGCGGGTTCTGAGCCGAAAGCAGAAGAACAATCCGGTTTTGGTTGGAGAGCCCGGCGTCGGCAAAACCGCAATTGCAGAGGGAATTGCACACCGCCTGGCCCGCAACATGGTGCCGGATTGCCTCAGACAAAAAAGGCTGCTGTCTCTGGACATGGCCGCTATGGTGGCGGGTACCAAATACCGCGGCGAGTTTGAACAGCGGATCCGCGATATGGTGGAAGAGGCCAAGCGGGCCGGCGATGTCATCTTGTTTTTGGATGAGCTGCACACCATTGTGGGGGCCGGCTCGGCCGAGGGGGCAATTGATGCGGCCAACATCCTGAAGCCTGCGCTGGGCCGCGGAGACATCCAGCTGATCGGTGCAACCACGACAGAGGAGTATCGCAAGTACATTGAAAAAGACGCCGCGCTGGAGCGCCGCTTCTGCAAGATCCTGGTGGAAGAGCCAACGGGACAGGAGGCAGAGCAGATTCTGCGCGGCCTGCGGCCGGGCCTTGAAAATCACCACGGTGTGGCGATCTCGGATGCGTCCATCCATGCCGCTGTGGAGATGTCGCAGCGGTATCTGACAGAGCGGGCGCTGCCGGACAAGGCGGTGGATCTGCTCGACGAGGCGGCGGCGCGGGTGCGGATGCACCAGATGCGGGGGACGCCCATGTCCATGGCGCGGGAGCAGGAGGAGATCTCCGCCGCGCTGGAGCATGCGGTGCGGGAGCACCGGTATGAGCGCGCGGCAGAGCTGCGCGACCAGCTGGCGACCCTCAAAGCCCGCATCTACCGGAAAAACGCGGCGGAGCGCACCGTCTCGGAGGCGGAGATCGCGGCGGTGGTGGCAGAGCGGACCGGGATCCCTGTCAGCCGGATTGCCCAGAGCGAGTCCAACCGGCTCATGCAGCTGGAGTCGCTGCTGCACGAGACCGTGGTGGGACAGGACAAGGCCGTCTCCGCTGTGGCGCGGGCCGTACGCCGGGGCCGATCCGGTATGGCCGACCCCAACCGGCCGGTGGGGGTGCTGCTCTTTGCAGGCCCGACGGGCGTGGGGAAGACGGAGCTGTGCAAGGCGCTGGCAGAGTGCGTCTATGGAAGCCGCCGCGCCATGATACGGCTGGACATGTCCGAGTATATGGACCCCTATACCGCCTCACGCCTGGTGGGGGCGCCGCCCGGCTATGTGGGCCACGGCGAGGGCGGCGAGCTGACGGAGAAGGTGCGCCGCCGGCCCTACAGCCTGGTGCTGCTGGATGAAATTGAAAAGGCCCACCGGGATGTGACCAATCTGCTGCTGCAGGTGATGGAGGATGGCGTGCTGCACGATGCCACGGGACGGGCGGTGGACTTCCGCAATACGATCGTGGTGATGACGACCAATCTGGGCGCCACGCGCAGCGAAAGCGTGGGCTTTTCTCCGGATGCGCGTCAGAATCGGTATGACACGGCGCTGCGGGAATTTTTCTCCCCGGAGTTTCTGGGCAGAATTGACTGCGTGGCGAGATTTCAGCCCCTGCAGCCAGATCAGCTCCGGCAGATTGCCGCGCGTCTGCTGGAGCAGTCCCTGCAGAGAGCCAGACGGCTGGGGCTGCAGGTGGAGCTGCCTGCCAG
>JAHZEE010000180.1 GCA_019421975.1 Clostridiales bacterium
GGCGCTTGGGGATGACGACGCCGTGCGCGCCCGCGCACTCGGCGGTGCGGATGATGGCGCCCAGGTTGTGGGGATCTGCCAGCTCGTCGCACAGCACCAGAAGCGGCGCCTCGCTTTTCTGCTTTGCCGTATCGAGCAGCGTCTGCAGGGTACAATAGGTGTGGGCCGCCACCGCGGCGATCACGCCCTGGTGGGCGCCGGTGGCGCTCATGGCGTTGAGCTTTCGCCGGTCCGCCGTCACCACCACGGCGCCCGCCTGCTTTGCCATGGCCGCGATGCGGTCGAGCGCCCGGTCGGTGCTGCCGGCGGCAAGGTAGAGCTTGTCGATGGTTCTGCCGGCGCGCAGCGCCTCCAGGACGGCATTTCTTCCCTCAATGAGATCCGTCGCCCCGGCAGGGCCGGCTGCCGTCTCAAATTGCGGTCGCTTCTTTTGATTCTCCATAGAAAGATACTCCAATTTCAATCGTCATTCAAATCTCATTATAAAGCCCATACAGAGTTCCTGCAACCCGAATTTACAGAAAATTAACACAGATTTCCAGCAGATTTCTTGCGCGCTTTTCCTTTGTATGATATAGTAAACGAAATAAAATTCCTCGAAAGGGGGCCTGATTCTTTGAGTACGCCAAATCAAAATTCCAACCAGGACGATCCCAAGCGCCCCAGTATGAAGCAGTATCTTCCCCTGGTTTTAATTGCCCTGCTCATCACCATGGTGTTCAACTATGTCTATACCTCCATGACCGCCGCGTCCATGGACGAGATCACCTACACCAAGTTTCTGAGCATGCTCAACAGCGATGAATTGGACTCCGTGCAGATTCAGTCTGACCGGATTTTGATACTCACAAAAGAAGAGGCTGATAAACCTGCTGCCGAGCAGCAGATCTTCTATACCGCGCTCATTCCCAACCTGGAGCTGACCGGTCTGACCCAGGCCATGGACGGCAAGGGTGTGGACTACTCCGGCAAGATCGTCGAGCAGGCCAACCCCATTGTGAGCTTTATTGTCTCCTGGGTGCTGCCCATCGCCATCATGTACCTCCTGTTTTCTCTGCTCATGCGGAGCGTCACCAAGAATATGGGCGGCGGCGGCGGGATCATGGGCATCGGCCAGAGCAAGGCCAAGGTCTATATGGAAAAGCAGACCGGCGTCACCTTCAGCGATGTGGCGGGCCAGGACGAGGCAAAGGAGTCGCTGGAGGAGATCATCGACTTTCTGCACAATCCGGATAAATATGCCGCCATCGGCGCGAAGCTGCCCAAGGGCGCGCTGCTGGTGGGCCCGCCGGGCACCGGCAAGACGCTGCTGGCCAAGGCAGTGGCCGGCGAGGCCAATGTGCCGTTTTTCTCCATCTCCGGCTCCGACTTTGTCGAGATGTTCGTAGGCGTCGGCGCCAGCCGGGTGCGCGACCTGTTCCAGCAGGCGGCCAAGCAGGCGCCCGCCATCATCTTCATCGACGAGATCGACGCCATCGGCAAGAGCCGCGACGCCAAGTTCGGCGGCAACGACGAGCGCGAGCAGACGCTCAACCAGCTGCTGGCTGAGATCGACGGCTTCGACTCCAGCAAGGGCGTGGTCATTCTGGCCGCCACCAACCGGCCGGAGGTGCTGGACAAGGCGCTGCTGCGGGCCGGGCGGTTCGACCGCCGGATCATCGTCGACCGCCCCAACCTGGCCGGCCGCTATCAGACGCTGCGGGTGCACACCCGCAATATCAAGCTGGCGGAGGATGTGGACCTCAACAAGATCGCCCAGGCCACGGCCGGCGCCGTCGGCGCGGATCTGGCGAACCTCGTCAACGAGGCGGCGCTGCGGGCCGTGCGGCACGGCAGAAAGGCCGTCAACCAGGAGGACCTGCTGGTCTCCTTTGAGGTGGTCATCGCCGGCACGGAGAAAAAGGGCACCGTGCTCACCGACATGGAAAAGCGCATTGTCTCCTACCACGAGGTCGGCCACGCGCTGGTGGCCGCGCTGCAGAAGCACTCCCAGCCGGTCTCCAAGATCACCATTGTCCCCCACACCTCCGGCGCGCTGGGCTACACCATGCAGACCCCGGAGGAGGAGAAGTTCCTCAGCTCGAAAGACGAGCTGCTCGTGGAGCTGCGCACGCTGCTGGGCGGCCGCGCGGCAGAGCAGGTGGTGTTCGGCACCAAGACCACCGGCGCGGCCAACGACATCGAGCGGGCCACAGACCTGGCCCGCAAGATGGTCATGCAGTACGGCATGTCCGACCGCTTCGGCCTGATGGCCCTGTCCAATGTCGGCAGCCAGTATCTCGACGGCTCGGCCGTCGTCAACTGCGCCGACTCCACCGCCGCGGAGGCGGATGCGGAGGTTCAGAAGCTGCTGTCCACCTGCTATGCCGACGCGATCCAGATTCTGAAGGATCACAGGGTCCTGCTGGACGACATCGCCCTGAGTCTGCTGCAGAAGGAGACCATCACCGGCGACGAGTTCATGGCCTATGTGAGGGCCGAGAATCAGCCGCTGCCGCCGGCAGAGCCGGAACCCGACGACGGCCCCGCCGCCGGGCCGGACGACGGCGGCGCGGAGGTGCAGCCGACCTGATTGTTTGAAAGCAAGGCCGCGTCTGCCGGCCTTGCTTTTCTTATCCCGGCGGCGCTTTGTGCCGCGCGCCAATACACAGAGAAAGGGGGCGGCCTGTTTTGACAGAACTGTGGAACGGCCTGAAAGCCTACCTCCCCAAGCTCTCCACGGAGCGGATTTGGATTGCGCTGCTCATTCTCGTGGGCGGCATCATTCTGGTGAAAATTCTGCTGTCGCTGTTCCGCAGGGTCCTGCAGCGCTGCAAAATCGAGCGGGGGCTGTACCATTTCCTGCTCACCCTGATGCGGGTACTGCTCTATGTCATTCTGGGCCTCATCCTGGCCGGCACCCTGGGGATCAATGTCTCGTCGGTCATCGCTGTCTTGAGCGTGGCCTCTCTGGCGCTGTCTCTGGCGGTGCAGGGGGTGCTGTCCAATCTGGCCGGTAGCCTCCAGGTTCTTTTGTCCCACCCGTTTCATGTGAATGACTATGTGGAGATCGGCGACACCGGCGGAACCGTCACGGAGATCGGCCTCATCTACACCAAGATCACGACCTCCGACAACAAGGAGATTTTCGTGCCCAACAAGGATGGGGCGGCCTGCAAAATCATCAACTATACCGCCGCCACCCTGCGGCGGGTGGATCTGTTTTTCACCGCCGCCTACAGCTGTCCCGTCGAGCAGGTCAAAGCCGCGCTGCTGGACGCCGCGCGCGCGCTGCCCCTCGTTCTCGACGCGCCGGAGCCGGTCGCGCGGGTCAACCAGTACAAGGACTCCGGCATTGAATATGTGGTCCGGGCCTGGTGTAAAACGGAGGACTACTGGACGGCCTACTATGATCTCATCGAAAAGGGCAAGGAGCTGTTTGACGCCCGCGGCATCGAAATGACCTACCCGCACCTCAATGTCCATATGGATTCGCAGCAGAATTTGCCGAAGCTTTGACTGCTGGCCGGGAGGTGTCCGTGGCGGGGCGGTGCGGAGGAACCACCTCTCCGTCATGGCTACCGCCATGCCACCTCCCCTCAAGGGGG
>JAHZEE010000181.1:0-1333 GCA_019421975.1 Clostridiales bacterium
GCCTGTCCTATGGCGTCGGCTGCGAGAAGGTGTTCCCGCTGCATTCCCCGAACATCGTCAAGGTGGAGACCGTCCGCGCCGGTAAAGTGCGCCGGGCCAAGCTGTACTACCTGCGCAACCGTCTGGGCAAGGCCGCGAAGGTTCGCGAAAAGGTTTAATCGAAGACAAAATAAAAAAAGGGGTGGATACCCCTTTTTTTATTTTGTCTTTTTGTGTATAATGAACCAAAATGGGTCATTGTCGGATGACGGCCTGAACCTGTGAAAGGACGCAGAAATGATGATAGGCAGAAGGAAGAAAAATGAGGCGGATTTGACGGATGGACCGGCAGAGGAGCAGAAGCTGCCGTTTGGATATGAGGCCTATACCTGGCTGCACGATGTGGTCAGCTGTCTGGCCGTTGTGATGGTGCTGTTCGTGTTCTTTTTGCGCCTGATTGGCGTCTCCGGCCCCTCGATGACGCCGACGCTGCTCAACGGCGACCGGGTGATTTTGCTGAGCAATTTTCTCTACCGCGAGGTGGACGCCGGCGATATTGTGGTCATGCAGATTCCCTCGTTTGACACCGAGCCGATCGTCAAGCGGGTCATTGCCACGGGCGGCCAGACGGTGGACATCGATTTTGAGGCGGGCGAGGTCTATGTGGACGGCGTGCTGCTGCAGGAGGACTATATCAACGAGCTGACACACCTGTCCTATGTGGATGGACCGACCTTCCCGGTGACGGTTCCGGACGGGTGCCTGTTTGTGATGGGAGACAACCGCAACGACTCCGCCGACAGCCGCTATGGCCCCATCGGCATGGTCGACGCGCGGCGCGTGCTGGGCCGCGTGATGACCATTGTCTGGCCGGCCGCACGATTTGGGATGGTGTCATGACGCAGCAGACGATTCAGTGGTATCCGGGGCATATGGCCAAAACCCGGCGTAAGATGGAGCAGGATCTCAAGCAGGTCGATGCGGTCTGCGAGATTCTGGACGCGCGCATCCCCCTCGCAAGCCGGAACCCGGATTTAGATGAGATCTGCGGCGCAAAGCCGCGGATGGTGGTCCTCAACCGGTCGGATCTGGCAGACCCCGGCTGGACGGCCCGGTGGCTTGCCTATTTCCGCGGGCTGGGGCTGCAGGCCATTGCCACAGACTGCAAGAGCAGAAAGGGGATTTCCGGCTTTGCCCCGGCGGTCAGAGCGCTGCTGGCGGAGAAGGTGGCCTCCTACCGGGCCAAGGGCCAGGTGGGAAGAAGCCTGAAGCTCATGATTGTCGGCATTCCCAATGTGGGGAAGTCGACCTTCATCAACCAGATTGCGGGCCGCAGCCGGGCCAGGGCGGAAAA
>JAHZEE010000181.1:1343-3585 GCA_019421975.1 Clostridiales bacterium
GACCCGCGGGATGCAGTGGATCCAGATTGACGGCGGGCTGCTTTTGATGGACACCCCCGGAATCCTGTGGCCCAAGTTTGAAGACCCGGAGGTGGGGCAGCTGCTCGCCTATACCGGCGCAGTGCGCGACCAGGTGCTCGATGTGGAGGAGCTGGCCTGCGGCCTCATGGAGCGGCTGTGGCGCAGCAATCCCGACGCGGTGCGGGCGCGCTACAGGCTTGAGGCGCCAGAACAGAGCGCGGGCTATGAGCTGCTGGAGCTGGCGGGAAGAAAGCGGGGCTTTTTGATCTCGGGCGGCGAGGTCCACACCGAGCGCATGGCCCAGGTACTGATCGAGGAATATCGCAGCGGCAAGCTGGGGCATTTCACCCTGCAGCTGCCGCCAATGGAGAGAACATAACATGTCAGAATTGGATTTGTGGGAATTGGATTTGTGGGAATTGGAACGGGGAGCGCAGTGCGACGGCCTGATCTGCGGCGTGGACGAGGCGGGCCGCGGCCCGCTGGCGGGGCCGGTCTGCGCAGCGGCGGTCATCCTGCCCATGGGCCTGGAGCTGCCGGGACTGAACGACTCCAAAAAGCTCAGCGACGCCAGGCGGCGGGCGCTGTATCCGCAGATCATAGAGCAGGCGCTGGCCTATGGAATTGCATATGCCACCGAGGCGGAGATTGAGGCGGTCAACATCCTGCAGGCGACCTTTTTGGCGATGCGCCGGGCGGTGGAGCAGCTGGCGCGCACGCCGGCGCTGGTCCTGGTGGACGGAAACCGGGATCCCGCACTGCCCTTTCCCACGCGGACGGTGGTCGGCGGCGACGGACGGAGCGCCAACATTGCAGCCGCCTCCATTTTGGCAAAGGTGAGCCGGGACGACTGCATGCTGGAGCTTGACCAGCGATATCCGGAATACGGATTTGCAATCCACAAGGGGTACGGCACCAAGCGCCACTATGAGGCGCTGCGGACGCACGGCCCATGTCCGGCCCACCGCCAGAGCTTTTTAAGGAAATTCTATGAACGAACATAAGCTGACCGGCCGCTGGGGAGAGGCGCAGGCGGCCGCACTGCTCCGCAAAAAGGGCTACGCCATTGTGGCGTCCGGCTATTCCAGCCGCTTTGGAGAGATCGATCTCATTGCCCGGAATCGGGCGTTTCTGGTGTTTGTAGAGGTAAAGCTGCGCAAGAACGACTCGTTTGCAGCGGCCAGGGAGTTTGTGGACCTGAGAAAGCAGGAGCGAATTCGAAAGACGGCGCTGATGTATCTGCAGTCACACCCCACGCAGCTGCAGCCGCGGTTCGATGTGGTGGAGATCTATGCGCCCGATGGACCAAAGACAATCAAACCGGAGATCTGTCATTGGGAGGACGCGTTTCAGTGAGTGAAATCAGACTGTGGGACGGACACTGCGACACGGCGGCGGCGCTGTTTCACCGCTGCCAGCAGCTCGCCGACCGGCCGGGGCCGATCAGCCTGGAGAACGCCGGCGGCCTGCGGGGCTACGCCCAGTTTTTTGCATTTTGTACCGAAGAGGCGGGCGGCGAGGAGCCGGTGCTGTTTTCCCGCATGTATGAGCAATTCTGCGCGCAGGTGGCGCAGAATGCCGGGCGCATCCGGCTGTGCCGCAGCTGTCAGGACGCAGAGCAGGCGGCCGGACACGGAGCGCTTGCGGCGTTTTTGTCCCTGGAGGGGGCAGGCGCGCTGCAGTGCGATCCGGGCCGTCTGGAGCTGGCATATCAGATGGGGATTCGGATGATCTCTCTGACCTGGAACGGGGCAAATGCCCTGGCAGGCTCCCACATCACAGGCGAGGGGCTGAGCCAGCGGGGCCGGGAATTCGTCCGGCGGGCGCAGGCGCTGGGGATGATCGTGGATGTGAGCCATCTGTCGGAGCGGGCCTTTTGGGATCTGGGCGAGATTGCCGAACGGCCGATTGTCGCCAGCCATTCCAATGCGCGGGCCTGCTGCGCGCACTCCAGAAATCTGACGGACGCGCAGTTCCGCGCGCTGTGTGCGCTGGGCGGCACGGCGGGACTGAACCTCTACAGCCCCTTTTTGGCGGAGAGACGGCGGGCGTCCTTTTCGGATGTGGCGCGCCATCTGGATCACTTCTTGCAGCTGGACGGCGCAGACCATGTGGCTCTGGGGGGAGATCTGGACGGATGCGATTTGCTCCCGGAGGGATTTACACAGGTGTCGGATTATTTAAAGCTGCACGACTTTTTACAGGACGCGGGCGTTTCAAG
>JAHZEE010000182.1:0-1890 GCA_019421975.1 Clostridiales bacterium
TACCAAGGGCGTCAACACCGTGTACCTGCCCCCCGGCTCGGAGTACTGTGTCGATGTGCTCTACACAGATTACTACTCCACCTATTCCCAGATCAACCAGGACGCCATCCTGGCCAGCATTCAATCCGCCAAGGATCTGGGCGCTGATGTCATCGTCGCCATGCTCCACTGGGGCAGCGAGTATGAGGTCGCGCCCAACGACAGCCAGAACGAGATTGCCAATCTGATGTTCACCAACGGCGTGGATGTGATTCTCGGCAGCCACAGCCACCTGGTTGGCCCCATGGAAAAGCGGACCGTCACCACCACAGACGGTGAGGAAAAGGAGGTCTTTATCGCCTATAGCCTGGGCAATTTCATGTCCTCCATGACCGATTCCGGCACACAGAGCAGCGTCATTTTGAATTTGGAGTTCACCAAGGACAACGACTCCGGCGAGACCACCATCAGCAATGTGGACTATGTGCCCATCTATCTGAATGTGGATACGGAGGCCGAGGCCGGCAGCCGGTTTGAGGCATTGGATATCCAAAGCGAGATTCAAAAATATGACAGCGGGGCCACGGATAAGGTCTCTGAGACGGTCTATACAGCTATGAAAAATGCCCAGTCTCAGCTCAAGACCAACACCGCCTCCTCGTTTGAAAAGCAGTAAGATTCTGCTGGGAGGCGGAGGGCTTTCCACCTCTCCGTCATGGCTGCCGCCATGCCACCTCCCCTCAAGGGGAGGCTTGCGGAGCTGCCCCGCACCCCCTAAAGGCTCCCCTTGAGGGGAGCTGTCAGCGATCGCTGACTGAGAGGTGTCTCCGCACCATCGTAAACAGTAAGGCCCACCCGCTATGAAGGCAGGTGGGCCTTGCCATCTTTAAAACTCCATTCCAAATTTGGTATTGCCAAATATTTTAACCCTCTATATAATCAACATTATTAGGGGGTGAGCCTTTGAAACACAGAAAGCTTGCACTGGGAACTCGAAATATAGTCGGGGCGCGTGTGACAGAGGCACGCCACCAGCGGGGAATGAAACAAGTTGACTTATTGGCAAAACTGCAATTGGCCGGCGTTGAAATGAGCGTGCCTGCGCTTTCTCTTTTGGAGGGTCAGAAACGCCCGGTATCAGATGTTGAATTAAACGCTCTGGCAGATATTTTTCAGGTTTCGGCTGACTGGCTCTTGGGCAGAGAATGACGCCCGCATACTGCTTAGGTATGCGGGTGCTCTTTGCGTGGACACCTCTCAGTCCGCTTCGCGGACAGCTCCCCTCAAGGGGAGCCTTTTTATTTTGCACCCTCCAAAGCCTCCCCTGGAGGGGAGGTGGCACGGCTGCGCCGTGTCGGAGAGGTGGCCGCACGCTCCACCCTTAAATTCCCTCTATTTTCACCGCCAGCTTGTAAAAGCAGCCTGATCTGTGGTACAATGAGTCAAAATGAGGTGAACACGATGAACCCAACACACGACGAACCCACACCGGAGGAACTGGAAATTCTCCAGACAGAACGGATGAAAGAGGAACAGAAAAATGTCTACACGCCGCGCCCAAAATGGCAGGTCATCGGAGCCTGGATTTTGCTTGCCATCGTGGTTCTGGGCGTTATCAATGTCTGCTACTGGCAGATCACGGGCATGCCGCTGTTCCTGCAGCAGTGACCATGCGGATTCTCGGCATTGATCCCGGCTACGGCACCACCGGCTTCGGCGTCATCGAGTCGGACCGAAATGGACAGCGGGTGATCCGCTATGGCGCCGTCACAACCCCGGTCGGGCTGGAGTTTGCCCAGCGGCTGGTGATTCTCTATGACGACATCACAGAGCTGATCCGTACCTTCTCGCCCGACGCGGTGGCGGTGGAGGAGCTGTTCTGGGGCCACAATGTGACCACGGGCATCCAGG
>JAHZEE010000182.1:1900-3553 GCA_019421975.1 Clostridiales bacterium
GGGTCAGCCACGGACGCGGCGTCATCCTGCTGGCCATTGCAAAGGCGGGGATTCCGCTGTTTGAGTACACCCCCATGCAGGTCAAGCAGGCCGTGGTCGGCTATGGCAGCGCCCAAAAGCATCAGGTCATGGAGATGACAAAACGGCTGCTGCATCTGGAGAAGACGCCGCGGCCGGACGACGCGGCGGACGCGCTGGCCATTGCCCTGTGCCACGGCCGCTCGTCCACCTCGATGCTCTCACAGTTAAGCAGGTGAAAGAATGTATTACTATTATCTGAACGGCACCGTGGCACTGCTGGAGGCCAACCTCGCCGTCATCGACTGCGGCGGAGTGGGCTACGCCTGCCACACCACCACCTATACCCAGAGCCAGCTCACCGTGGGCCAGAGCGCCAGGCTCTACACCTACTGCAGCATCCGGGAAGATGCGTTTGACATCTTTGGCTTTTCCTCCAAGGAGGAAAAGGCCTGCTTTGAGCGGCTGCTGGGTGTCTCCGGCGTGGGGCCAAAGGCGGCCCTGGCCATTCTCTCCGCCTCCAATCCCCAGGCCTTTACCCTGGCCATTCTGACCGGGGATGAAAAGGCGCTGACCCGTGCGCCCGGCATCGGCAAAAAGCTGGCGCAGCGGATCTTGCTGGAGCTCAAGGACAAGCTGGGAAGTCTGGAGGCCTCTAATGTATCCGACGCGGCTGTGCCCGGCCCTGTCACCCCCGGCAATGCGGCCAGTGAGGCGGCTGCGGCACTGGAGGTCCTTGGATACGGCCCCTCGGAGATCGCCGTCGCCATGCGCGGAATCGATCCGGCGCTGCCCACCGACGAGATGGTGCGTCTGGCGCTGCGGAATATGCTTGCAAAGTAAGGAGGGCGCGCTTTGAGTATCGACTTTTCTGAGGAGCTGGAGCAGCCCATTGTCACCACCTCGCTGACGCCCATGGACGACGGCGAGGTCTCGCTGCGCCCAAAGCTGCTGCGGGAATACACCGGTCAGGAGAAGGCCAAGCGCAACCTGGAGGTCTATATTGAGGCCGCCAAGCGGCGCGGTGAATCTCTGGACCATGTGCTGCTGTACGGCCCGCCGGGCCTTGGCAAGACCACCCTCGCCGGCGTCATCGCCAACGAGATGGGCGTCACCATGCGTGTCACCTCCGGCCCCGCCACCGAAAAAACGGGGGATCTGGCGGCCCTGCTCACCAACCTGAATGAGAACGACATCCTCTTTGTGGACGAGATCCACCGCCTGAACCGGGCGGTGGAGGAGGTATTGTACCCCGCCATGGAGGACTACGCCATCGACATCATCATCGGCAAGGGGCCGTCCGCCAACTCCATCCGGCTGGACCTGCCCAAGTTCACCCTCATCGGGGCCACCACCCGGGCGGGCCAGCTGTCCGCCCCCCTGCGGGACCGCTTTGGCGTGACGCTGCGGCTGGAGCTGTACACCCCGGAGGAGCTTGCCCGCATCGTCACCCGGTCGGCGGGCATCCTGGAGGTGCCCATCGAGCCAGACGGGGCCATGGAGATCGCCCGGCGCAGCCGGGGCACCCCCCGCATCGCCAACCGGATGCTGCGCCGGGTGCGGGACTTCGCCCAGGTGAAGGCGGGGGGCGTCATCACCAAAAAGGTGGCCGACGAGGCCCTCACCGCCCTGGAG
>JAHZEE010000183.1:0-392 GCA_019421975.1 Clostridiales bacterium
ATGACCGACATCAACCTGGAGATTCCCAGCGGCGCCACAGTGGGCATTCTGGGCGGCACCGGCTCCGGCAAGTCCACGCTGGTACAGCTGATTCCGCGGCTGTATGACGCCACGGAGGGCTCCGTCCAGGTGGGCGGAATCGATGTGCGGCAGTATGACATCGAAGCGCTGCGAAATGCGGTGGCCATGGTGCTGCAGAAAAATGAGCTGTTCTCCGGCAGTATCAAGGAGAACCTCCGCTGGGGCGATGAGAACGCCACCGATGACGAGCTGATCCACGCCTGCGAGCTGGCACAGGCGGACAGCTTTATCCGCGAATTCCCCGACGGCTATGACACCCAAATTGAGCAGGGCGGCACTAATGTCTCCGGCGGTCAGAAGCAGCGGCTCTG
>JAHZEE010000183.1:402-2238 GCA_019421975.1 Clostridiales bacterium
CCTACATCCCGCAGACGACCAAAATCATCATTGCCCAGCGCATCAGCTCCGTACAGGACGCCGATCTGATTTTGGTGCTCAACAACGGCAGAATTGATGGTCTTGGCACACATGACCAGCTGCTGCAATCCAACGAAATCTACAAAGAGGTATTTGAGTCTCAGCAGAAAGGAGGCGACGAGCAAAATGGCTAATCCGGTTATGGGGCAGCGTGGCCATGGCGATGGCCGGCGCAGTCAGAATCCAGGTGCAACCCTCAAGCGCCTGCTGCGGTATATCTCAAAGGACTATAAATGGCATTTTATTGCCGTCCTCTTCCTCATCCTCATCAGCGCCTGTGCATCTGCCGCTTCCAGCCTGTTTTTGAAGTCGCTGATCGACGACTATATCACGCCCCTGCTCGGCTCTGCATCCCCCGTATTCACAGCCCTCGCCTATGCGCTGGCGGGCATGGCCGTGATCTATGTCTGCGGCGTTCTGGCCACACTCATCTATACGCGCCTGATGGTCACCGTCTCGCAGGGTGTTCTGCGCCGGATCCGGCAGGAGATGTTCGGCCACATGCAGTCGCTCCCCATTCGCTATTTTGACACCCACTCGCACGGCGATCTGATGAGTCACTACACCAATGACACCGACGCGCTGCGCCAGATGCTCTCTCAGAGCATTCCGCAGCTCATCAGCTCCATCACCACGATTGTGGTCACCTTTATCTCCATGCTCTCCATCAGCCTTTGGATGTCCCTGCTGGTCGTTGTCCTGCTGGCGCTGATTCTTCTGGCAGTGCGGCATATCGCCAGCAACAGCGCCCGCTATTTTGGCGCCCAGCAGCGGGCCATCGGCACTGTCAACGGCTACATTGAAGAGATGATGAACGGCCAGAAGGTCGTCAAGGTCTTCTGCCATGAGGAAAAGGCCAAGGAGGGCTTTGACAGGGTCAATGAGGACCTGTGCCAAAACGCCACCAGCGCCAACACCTACGGCAATATTCTGATGCCCGTCATGGTGAATCTGGGCAACCTGCAATATGTCATTCTCGCCATCGTGGGCGCCGTCATTGCACTGGGCGGCATCACCAATGTCTCCCTGCTCGGCGTCAATGTGATGACCCTCGGCGCCATCGTCTCGTTTTTGCAGCTGAGCAAGGCCTTCAACCAGCCCATCAGCCAGATCTCCCAGCAGTTCAACTTCATCGTCATGGCGCTGGCCGGTGCAGAGCGGATCTTTGCGCTTCTCGATGAGGCGCCGGAGGAGGACCACGGCGATGTCACCCTGGTCAACGCCCAGATTGCCCCCGACGGCACGATCACCGAATCTGCCACCCGCACCCATCACTGGGCCTGGAAGATCCCCGGGGCGGACGGCAATACCACCTACGCAGAGCTGCGCGGCGATGTCCGGTTCTTCGATGTCAATTTCAGCTATGAAAAGGGCAAGCCGGTGCTGCACGACATTTCGCTGTTTGCAAAGCCGGGACAGAAGCTGGCATTCGTTGGCGCCACCGGCGCCGGTAAGACGACCATCACCAACTTGATCAACCGGTTCTACGACATTGACGACGGTTCCATCGTCTATGACGGCGTCGACATCCGCCGGATTCACAAGCCGGATCTGCGGCGCTCGCTTGGCATCGTGCTGCAGGATGTCAACCTCTTCACCGGGACCGTCATGGAAAACATCCGCTATGGCAAATTGGATGCCACCGACGAGGAGTGCATCGCCGCTGCAAAGCTGGCCAACGCCCATGATTTTATCATGATGCTGCCGCAGGGGTATGACACACTGCTCTCGGGAGACGGCTCCGGCCTCAGCCAGGGCCAGCGGCAGCTGCTGTCG
>JAHZEE010000183.1:2327-3519 GCA_019421975.1 Clostridiales bacterium
CTGACCCGCCGGTCATGATTCTCGACGAGGCCACCTCCTCGATTGACACCCGCACAGAGTCCATTGTCCAGAAGGGCATGGACCGCTTGATGGAGGGCCGGACAGTCTTTGTCATCGCCCACCGTCTGTCCACGGTCCAAAATGCAAAGGCGATCATGGTCATGGAGCATGGCCGCATCATTGAGCGCGGTGACCATCAGGATCTGATCGCCCAGCACGGGAAATACTATCAGCTCTACACCGGCGCGTTCGAGCTGGACTAAACAAAGGAGGAAACGCCGTTCTGGCGTCCGTACTATGCAATTTCAAAGCTTTTTCCCGCTGAATCAGCGGGTCATACCCGGAAACCTCGCCTCTTTGATTCTCACCGTCGTGCTCTATCTGCTCATCTGCTCCGCCTTCGGACTGGTGATCTTTCTGGTGGGATGGCTTCCCATTGTGGGCTGGCTGCTCCGGGTGGTGAGCGCAGTACTGGAGCTGTACTGTCTGGTCGGCATGATCCTTGCGATTATGCGGTATTTTAAATAGAAAATGGAGAAAGGCCCGCCTTATTCGGCGGGCCTTTCTGTCTCTGTGATAAACGGCACATACCAGAACAGCAGAAACTGTCCCTTCTCCACCTGAATTTCAAAGTCGCCGCCGCGGCGCAGCACAATCTCCCGGATCCCGCGCAGGCCAAAGCCATGCTGCGTCCGGTCCTGTTTGCTGGTCCTGGGCAGCCCATGGTCCAGCTGGACCATGGATGCAGTCGGGTTGGAAATCTGACAGGCCAGAATCCCCTTCTCGGCCTTCAGGGTCAGATGGATACGCCGGTCGGATGGCTCCAGCTTCTGGCATGCCTCTATCGCGTTGTCGAGGCTGTTGGCCACAAGTGCACAGAGCTCCACAGCGTCCACGCCCCCGCCTTCTGGTACAAAGAGCTCGCTTTTCAGGGTGATCTCCGCCTGCTCCATCTGCAGCTGCTTGGTCTGCAGCACCGCATTGACCACCTGGTTCTCACAAAGGCGCATCGGCATACGGATGGCGCGGCTTCCGATGAGCTCCTGCAGATAGGCCTCCCGCGCCGGCTCCTGCATGGACGCCAGCAGCTGCAGGTGGTTTGCCATGTCATGGCGCACCGCCAGCTGCTGCTGTTCCAGGTGCTCGTAGTAGGCCTGGTGCATCTGCATCAGCTGTTGGGACTGCTCCAGCT
>JAHZEE010000184.1 GCA_019421975.1 Clostridiales bacterium
GCCTGCGCAGGCTATGGGGAGGTACCAACTCCCCATAGCTGCCGTGTTGTTCTTGCTTCTCCCTAGAATAAGAACAATAATCATATTGGTTTTTTTCACATTATAACTGATTTGCGCCGTATAATCAATAAAAAAATGGAAAAATAAGATAAATATATTAGTAACTTTCTGCCTGTATTTCGTTTATCCTATTTAGGGTGAAAAATATGGTGGATGAGAGTTTTATTCGGAATCGAATTACAGAATTACGACTAAACAAAAATGTCTCCGAGTACCAAATGTCTTTAGATCTTGGGCAAAGTAAAGGATATATTCAGGGAATTTCGTCCGGTAGAGCATTGCCCTCTATGGCGCAGTTTTTAAATATATGTGATTATTTTGAAATTGATCCAACCCAGTTCTTTGATACGGATGAATTATACCCACCGTTGGTGCATGAGGTACTGGAGGGGGCAAGCGCGCTCAAGGACGACGATTTAATGCTCGTACTTGCGCTCATCAATCGTTTAAAAGACAAAAATAACTCGAATTGCGATGAATAAAAGAGCCGGACATCTAAGCGGGATGTTCGGCTTTTTCATCGTGCGGGACCACCTCTCCGTCACGGCTGCGCCGTGCCACATCCCCTCAAGGGGAGGCTTACGGGGGTGCTCTGCCGTCGGGAAGGCTCCCCTTGAGGGGAGCTGTCAGCAAAGCTGACTGAGAGGTGTTCAGGAAGGATCAAATACGATCTGTAGAGGTGATAGATATGCACACACGAATTAGAAATGCGCGTGAGGATATGGGGTATACCAGGGAGAAATTTGCAGAGCTTTTAGAGGTAAGCGTTTCCTATATGGCAGAGGTGGAGCGTGGAAGAACTGGAATTTCCGTCAAAATGCTCATCAAAATTTGCAAGGTATTGGGGCTGTCCGCAGATTATATTTTGTTTGGAGAGGTCGCCGGGGAAGATACCCTGCGTATGGACAGAATCCGTAGGATTGATGAGCGCTATCTTCCGTTGCTTGACAAAGTTATGATAGAACTTTTAGCATTAAGCGAATGACAGGGGGATCAGCACCTCTCAGTCCGCTTCGCGGCTAGCTCCCCTCAAGGGGAGCCTTTTTTGGTGCTGCGCAGTCCGTATAGCCTCCCCTGGAGGGGAGCTGGCACGGCGGGAGATGTGACGGAGAGGTGGTGTGCCGGCCCGACGCCGGGCGGAATTTCTCGAAATCAGAGTTGACAAACGAATCTGCGTGCGGTAGTATGATAAAAATAATAGATAAAAGCTGAGAAGGGGAGTAGTAGGCGGCGCCTTTGGCCCAAGAGAGCGGACGGCAGGTGGAAGTCCGCGCCAAACGCCGCAGAACTCGCCCCGGAGCTGTTGGCCCAAGGTGGACGCCCAAGCCACACCGGTTATCCGCCGTTATCCGGAGCCCCTACGAGGGGTAAGTGTCCGGCCTTGGCCGGGAAGTTAGGTGGTACCGCGGAGAAAACTTCGTCCTAAACAATGTGTTTGGGGCGTTTTTTTATTCCCCAACGAGGAAAAAGAGGAGGATTCGGTCTATGGAATTGACTGGCGCAAAAATCATTATGGAGTGCCTGCTGGAGCAGGGAGTGGACACCATTTTTGGCTATCCCGGCGGCACGATTATCAATGTCTATGACGCACTCTATGACTACCAGGAGAAAATTCACCACATTCTGACATCTCACGAACAGGGCGCCAGCCATGCGGCCGACGGCTACTACCGGGCCACGGGAAAGACGGGCGTCTGCTTTGCGACCTCCGGCCCCGGCGCAACGAATCTCACCACCGGCATTGCCACGGCGTACTATGACTCGTCGGCGGTGGTCTTTCTGTCCTGCAATGTGAATGCCAATGTGCTGGGCAAAGATGCCTTTCAGGAGGTCGATCTGACGGGGATTGCCATGCCCATCACCAAGGCGTGCTACCTGGTGGACGATGTGACAAAGCTGGCAGACACCCTGCGCGAAGCGTTTTATCTGGCCAGCCACGGCCGGCCCGGCCCGGTGCTGATCGATATTCTGAAGAATGTCACGGGCGACAAGGCGGAGTACACCCCCATGCCCAAGCAGGAGCATGCGAAGCACGGACACCTGGCCCAGCTGGTGGCCCGCAGCAGCAAGGGCTTCAAATCCATCGACACCAAGCCGGAGTGCATGGAGAAGGCGGCCGAGATTCTGGCCGGCGCCCAGCGGCCGGTGGTGCTGGTGGGCGGCGGCGCGGTGCGGTCCGGCGCAGCCGAACAGGTCCGCGCACTGGTGGAACGGATTGACCCGGTGGTGGTGGCCACCATCATGGGCCTCGGCGTGGTGCCGGGGGACGACCCCCACTTTGCGGGCTTCGCCGGTATGCACGGCGCCCATGCGGCGAACCGGGCGCTGTCTGAGTGCGATGTGCTCTTTGCCATCGGCTGCCGCTTTTCCGACCGGGTCGCCCTCAATCCGCGGACCTTTGCCCGGAATGCGAGAATCATCCATCTGGACATCGACCGGGCGGAGATCAACAAAAACATCCGCATCGAGCGGCCGCTGATCGGCGACGCAAAGGTGGTGCTGGAGAAGCTGCTGCCGCAGATTGCGCCGCAGCAGCACCCCGACTGGCTGGCGCGGATCGCCGGGGAGAAGGTGGCGCCGCAGAAGACCGTGGAGGGGCTGGAACCGTTTGAGATCCTGCAGACGATTGAGACGCTGACCGGCGGCGAGGCCACCATTGTGACCGATGTGGGACAGCACCAGATGTGGTCCTGTCAGTTTTTCCAATACCGCCACCCCCGTCAGCTGCTGACCTCCGGCGGCTTTGGAACCATGGGCTTCGGCTACGGCGCGGCCATGGGCGCCAAGCTGGGGCGGCCGGAGCAGACGGTCATTCACATCACCGGCGACGGCTGCTTCCGCATGAACTGCAATGAGATGGCCACGGCCCAGTACTACGGCATTCCGGTCATCACGGTGCTGTGCAACAACGGCACGCTGGGGATGGTCCGCCAGTGGCAGAACCTCATGTACAAGAGCCGCTACAGCGCCACGACGCTGGACCGCGGCCCGGATTTTGTCAAGCTGGCCGGCGCCTACGGCATCGCAGGCTACCGCGTGCAGAGCGCGGCCGAGCTGGCAGGCGCACTGGAGCAGGCCATTGCCTCCGGGCAGCCGGCGGTCATTGAGTGCGTATTGGATATCGATGAGAAGGTTCGCCCCATGATCCCCGGCGGCGGCGATCTGGACCAGTATCTGCTGGATTGAGGAGGGCTGTGTCATGCAAAAGGAAAATCGTCACATTCTGTCCGTGCTGGTGGAGAACTCTGCCGGCGTGCTCTCGCAGGTGAGCCGGATGTTCTCCCGCAAGGGCTATAACATCGACTCGCTGGCCGTGGGAACCACGGAGGATCCCACCATCTCCCGGATGACCATTCTGGTCAATGCCGATGAGGAGCAGATCGAGCAGGTTGCCAGCCAGCTTTCAAAGCTTCTGCCGGTGATCTCGGTCAAGCTGCTCTCGCCGGGGAGCTCTG
>JAHZEE010000185.1 GCA_019421975.1 Clostridiales bacterium
ACCCCGGCATCTTCTCCATCGGCGACACGATCACCGTGCCGGGCAAGAAGTTCCGGTTCGGCGGTATCCCCACCTTTGCCCCGGAGCACTTCACCCGGGTCTCACCCCGGGACACCATGAAGCGCAAGCAGTTTATCAAGGGCACCGAGCAGATTGCCCAGGAGGGCGCCATCCAGATTTTCAAAGTGCCGTACACCGGCATGGAGGAGGTCATCGTGGGCGTTGTGGGCGTGCTGCAGTTCGAGGTGTTTCAGTACCGGATGAAGAACGAGTACGGCGTGGATCTGCGCATGGAGGGCCTGCCCTACGAGTATCTGCGGTTCATCACCGCCTGCCCCGGCGAGCCGAAGGACCTCAACCTCACCTCCGACGCCGAGCTGCTCGAGGACTACCGGGGCCACAGCCTTCTGGTCTTCTCCAGCAGCTGGAGCATCGACTTCATCCTCAAGCGAAATCCGGGCCTGGAGCTGTCCGAGACTCTCTCGCAGGCCCCGGAGGAGGCGTGAGCGCGCCTGTTTGACCTCAGAGAGAGAAATCGTGATAAAATAGCTTGAGCTTTGTTTCCTCGCTTGCTATAATGAAAGCAATTTCTGTCGAATCGGTCGACGGTTTGACAGGGGAAGTGGAGGAATCAACAATGAATGTCAAAAAAACTGTCGCAAAGACCCTGGTTGCCGCGGCTGTGGCAGGCGCTCTGATGGTGCCGGCCGCTGCAGCGGACGCAGCTGAGAATCCCATTGGTATGACCGTCAACGGCAAGGCGGTGGAGTGGACGGATGCCACCCCGTTTATCCAGGATAACCGCACACTGGTGCCGCTGCGGGCGGCCGCCAAGGCGATGGATCTGGAGGTCGACTGGGACGGCGAGACCAAGTGCGCCAGCTTCTCTGCCAGCTATCGCCCGAGTCAGCAGTGGATGGATGAGATCAAGCAGAATGAGCCCCAGGCATTTCTGACCCAGACCACGGTCTATATGTATGCAAACAAGGACACCTATGAGGCGGTCAATGTCTGGACCACCTACGACGCCAATGGCAACACCGTGCAGACCAATGAGGAAGTGCTGCCGCTGGAGATGGACTCTGCTGTCGTGATGAAGGACAACCGCACCTATGCCCCGATCCGCTATGTGGCGGAGGTCTTCGGCTACGAGGTTGGCTGGGATGCAGAGAACCGAACGGTCCAGGTTGCAGACGGTGTGGACAGCGAGTGGGCCGGTGAGCTGTACTATGCCGCCGGCGCCGAGGACGCATCGGCCGGCCAGCTGATTCTGGCAGTGGGCAACCTGAAGAATATCACCGCACTCACCATTGAGTCCGCGACCATCCAGAATGTGACTGCGGCTGCAGAGGTCCAGGAGCTGAGCTTTACGCAGATGTCTGAGGAGCAGACCAAGGCCTTTGTGGAGGAGCAGAAGGATCTGACGATTGAGCAGAAGGATCTGGTGGCCTACTACGCAGAGGGGACCATCGCAGCAGACCAGCAGTACAATGTGGTTGTGAAGGCGGAAGTTGTCAAGTCCAATGGCATTGTTGCAGATACGGAGATGTCCTTCCAGGTCGGCGCAGCCGCAGTAGAGGACACTGCAAACTGAGTCAATCTATGAAAAATCCCAACCGTCAAACACGGTTGGGATTTTTTCTTGTCTTGCGTCGGGGTGGCAAGCCTGCTATAATAGAACAAAATTATGCCGCGCTGCGGTGAAAGGATGAGACACAATGAAGCTTAGAAGATGCTGCACCGCCCTGATGGCCGGGGCCCTGGTGGGCGTTTTGACCGTATCTGCGGCGGCGGTGACGGTCGATATTGGCGGCACTGAGGTCCAGTGGACAGATGCAGTGCCGTTTGTGGAAGACGGGCATACGCTGGTCCCTCTGCGGGCGGCGGCTGAGGCCATGGGCCTGCAGGTCAACTGGGACGACCGGACCCGCAGCGCAGAGTTCTCCTACACCTATGACCGGGACCGGGCGCCGGAGGTGATTGAGAGCGAGGATGGAACCGATTATCTCACCTATCTGGAGGTGTCGATGAAGATCGGCGAGCCGCGCTGCCTGGTCACCTACGGTTACACCCGCTATGACAGCGAGGGGAATGAGATCCGCTATCAGGGCAAGACCTATGCGGAGGCGATGGACACGGCGGCCGTGATCCGCGACGGTCACACCTATGCCCCCATCTACAACCTGGCCACCCATTTTGGCTATGATGTGCTCTGGGACGGCGCTGAAAAGACGGTGCGTCTGGAGCCGGTCCAGGCGAATGCCTGGAGTGAGGCTCTGATGCAGGTCAGGCGGAACGACACGCCCAGCGGCGAGTGGGTGCTGGCGTTCTACGATCTGGACGGCGTCGCGGCGCTGGAGGTGACCGATGCAGCCATCTCCTACCAGAACGGCGGCGCGGAGGGCACAGAGCCGGTGCGGATGCAGCCGCTGACCGCAGAGGAGGCGGCCGCGCTGGCAGCCACCTCGGCAGACCTGGAGGACAAGACCGATGTGATGATGTACTGGATCTCCAAGGACGACATGGAGCAGGAGTGCAGCTTCTTCTACCGGGTGGAAGTGGTCAAGACCAACGGTGCCAGCTATTCTGTGCTGCACCACACCACCATTGAGAAGGAATAAAGGATAGATGAAGGGGCCGCTGCAGATCTGCAGCGGCCCTTTTGGCCTATAGGGGCGCGCCACCTCTCCGACACGGCTGGCGCCGTGCCACCTCCCCTCCAGGGGAGGCTTTGCGGACTGCACAGCACCAAAAAAGGCTCCCCTTGAGGGGAGCTGGCCGCGAAGCGGACTGAGAGGTGGAAAACCCTCCACAAAATATGATTTACCGTTTTTGCTTATTCTTTAAAAAGGCCACATATTCCACAACAGAAATCTGCCCCTCTTTGTCAAGCTTTAAAATATCAGAGACTAATGTGCCGACGGTGACATCTCCAGAAAGAACGGTATCCAGCGCCTCAAAATGACCTGTATAGCTTGTTAGACCAACCAGATAATCCATGGATACACTATAAAATTTTGCCAGTGTTAATAGATGACGCACTGGGAATTCATATTCACCTGTTTCATATTTTGAGTAATACTGTTGTTTAATGCCCAAAATTTCAGCAATGTCAGTCTGTTTATAATCCCGATCTTCCCGGAGCCCCCGTATTATTTCCTTCATATGCACACACCTTATTTATTGTGTGCATATCTTACTATATCATGAATTTATTTTTAGTATTTATAATATATTTCGATTGTAATATTTTGATATAAAACAGAAACGGTGTACAAGCGCACTATTAAAATGTGCCAAGTACACTTACTTTTTGGGAGAAGCAAGAACAACATGGCAGCTATGGGGAGTTGGCGCTCCCCATAGCCTGCGCAGGCGGTATGAGCGCCTAAAAATGAGATTCGATCTCAAGCCTGAGGCCATTATACATGATTTGCGG
>JAHZEE010000186.1:0-2555 GCA_019421975.1 Clostridiales bacterium
GAGGCGGCCATCGGCATGGTGAACACCAAGACCACCGCCGTGCGCCTGATCCCCGTGCCGGGGGCCAAGGTGGGCGACGAGGTGGCCTTCGGCGGCCTTTTGGGCAGCGCGCCGGTGATGCCGGTACATGCGCAGAGCAGCGAGGCCTTCATCGGCCGCGGCGGCCGGATTCCGGCTCCGCTGCAGAGCCTGAAAAACTGACATAAAAAACGGCATCCGAACAATCGGATGCCGTTTTTTTGTCTGTATCAAACCTGCGGATAGGCGACGGTGACCTCCTGGAAGCCTGCGGCATAGGGGGCAATGTCGTAGAGCTGGAAGAGAAAGTGCACGCCGTCGTCCGCCAGATAGAACTGGGCGTTCTGGATCTCATTCTGGACGGTGGTCTTGGCGTCGGCAAAGAAGAGCTCCGGCTCCGCGTCGATCTTGGCCTCAAAGGCGGCCACAGCCTGCTCGCGGAGCTTGTCCGCACCCTCCTGGGCCTGGTCCAGTGTCAGCGCCTTGCCGCTGGACTTGTCGTAGGTGAAGCCGGTCTTGACCGTCATCGGATGGGCGCCGCCCGTGAAGGAGTAGTCCGTCATGACGCCGGAGAGCAGATCCGTCCCGTCCAGCTTGATGGAGAAGGCCCTTTCAAAGCTGTAGGGCTGGAAGTCGTCGGCGCTGCCCTCGGCCAGCCGCTGGGCATAGAAGTCCTGGGCCTCTTTGGTGTATTCGGTCTTGGCACTGGAGAGATAGTCCTGGGCTGCCTTCTCGAAGGCTGCGTTGATGGCGGCGATCCCGGCGTCATTGTCCGGGTTGTCCAGCACCGGATAGGTGGCCTTGAGCATCAGCAGCACGGTGCCGTCCTCCGCCGTCACAGACTCGGAGAGCGACTTGGTGGGGAAGGTGGAGATGACCACCTGGCGCGCCTCGGCGTCCCAGTCCACCTGGGCCTCAAAGCTCTCGGCCACGGCCCGGACCGGCACCATGGTGTTGTTGTTCAAAATGGTGGGCGCCACCTCGAGGGCCACGGACTTGCCGTCCACCGTCATCTCCGTCTGGCCAATGGCCATCTCGATGGTCGTATCGCCCTTGGTGGCGGTGATGGAGCGGCTGTCCGCATCCCACTGCACCTCGGCGCCCAGCGCCTCGAAGATGGCCCGCATGGGCACCAGCGTGCGGTTTTCCTGGATGACGGGCGCCTGCGCGGCGGAAAGATATTCGCCGTCGATGGTCACGCTGATGGGTGCGGCGGCCAGCGCACTGGTCGCAAGCATGGCGCACACCGCGGTGGCGGCCACGACGGATCCGATTTTTTTGTTCATAAAAATCCCTCCTGATTTTTAAATTCTACCCTTTAAGATGCGCCTGAACGCCAAAAGATTTCACAATGTTTCAAAAATTTTTTTCTTCCTCTTTTTCCTGCCGGAACATCAGAAGAAAGCTCACGGCCAGCAGGGCGCAGCTGAGCCAGATGGTCCGCTCGCGCCACAGGCCGGTGAGCACCGCGCCCAGGCCCGCGCCCAGAATGAAAAAGCCAATGACCGCAAAGTAGGCGCCCGCCCGATGCAGCGCCGCCCAGTCCCGGCCGTGCAGAAACAGGCACAGCGCCTCCACGCCGGAGCGCAAGTTGCCGGTGCACATGGTGCTGGCGTAGGCGTTGTTGGCCACCTTGCGGAACGACTGCACCTGCAGCGCGCAGACAAAGGAGATGACGGCGTTGGCCGCCGCGTTCCAGCTCTGGGGAAACAGGCCCACCAGCGCCAGCAGCGCGATCTCGCCCAGCAGCACCATCTGCCGCCAGTGCAGCCACTGCAGCTGCTGGAACCGGCGGCGGATCTGCACGGCGGCAAAGATCCCCAGCGTAAAGGCCACAATGGGCACCAGATACTGGGCCGCGGCCGCAAAGCGGCCGGAGAACAGGTTGGCGCCCATCAGTACGATGTTGCCGGTCTGGGCGTTGGCGAACACCTCGCCCCGGCAGCAGTAGGTGTAGGCGTCCTTGAGCCCGCCGGACACAGTCAAAAACGCGGTGGTCACCATGGCCTCTGACATCTGTCTGGATTTCAACGCCCGGCCTCCTCTCCAAACGGCGTGAAAAGGGCGGACAGATGCTCTGTCCGCCCGGTGGAGCTTAAAACTCAGCGCATGGCCAGGGTGACATCGCCCACGCAGCACTTCTTGTTCTCGTCGGTCAGGTTGTAGACCTCTGCGGCGCAGGTGACAATGCCCTTCTCCACGCGCTCGTTGGAGATGGCGGCATGGACCTCGATGGTGTCGCCGGGCTTGACCTTGGAGATGAACTTCACATTGTTGATGCCGATGAAGCACGGGGTGGTGCCGGCGTAGCGGTCATAGCTCAGCAGCAGCACATCGGCGGCCTGGGCCATGCACTCGACGGTGTACACACCGGGCAGGACCGGCGCGCCGGGGAAATGGCCCTTGAAGATCTCCCAATTGGGATCCACATGGAACCGGGTGACAATGTTTTTGCCCAGCTCCATCTCCTCAACACTGTCGACCAGCAGCATCGGCGGACGGTGCGGGATGATTTTCTTGATCGCTTCCTGATCCAT
>JAHZEE010000186.1:2586-3437 GCA_019421975.1 Clostridiales bacterium
AAAAGCTCCGCACTGGAGCATTCTGGAATCTGAACCATCTGAATTATAGCACCGGCTGCAGACGGTGTCAATAGAACCAGATCAAAGCTGATAAAAGGACGGTTGTTAAAATACGACAGGAACGGCCTTGTTTTTTTGTTGATTGTTGCCCGACGCTACCGGTGGTAATCAGGGGGGATTCTTGATACAATTATTATGAGGGATTCTTGCAATGTTTTTCAGTTGCAGGAGGAAAATGTGAGAAAATTGTCGCAACACACATGTTTTGGGGAAAGGGAGCCGGCATGTTTCTGCTTTTGATGCTGTTCTGGTTGATTCTGAACGGAAAATGGACCCTGGAGATCCTGCTGACGGGCGCAGTCCTCTCGGCGGCGCTGTGCTGGGTGTCGGCCAAGCTGTGCGGCTGGTCACCCCGCCGGGAGCTGCGGGCGCTGGGGCTGCTGCCCAAGGTGGCGGCCTATTTCTTCCTGCTCTTTTGGAATGTGGTGCTCTCCAACCTGCTGGTGATCCGGGAGGTGCTGCGGCCGCGGGTGCGTATCGCCCCTTCCATCGTCACCATGCGCACGCCGCTGCACCACGGCCTGGAGCGGTTTGTCCTGGCAAACTCCATCACCCTGACGCCGGGCACCATCACGGTGCGCATTGACGACGAGCGCATGGTGGTGCACGCGCTCAACGAGCAGGCGGCAAGGGATCTGAGCGGCACGCCGTTTATTCCGGCACTGGAGAGGTGGGAGGCACAGCGTGAGTGAGATTGCAAAGACCGCCATGCTCTGCGGCATGGGCGTCATGGCCGTGCTGGTGGGCCTGTGCCTGATCCGGGCCGTCCGCGGCCCCAGGCTCACCGACCG
>JAHZEE010000187.1:0-2337 GCA_019421975.1 Clostridiales bacterium
TCTGGAACTGGGAGATGCGCTTGCCGAACTGCACGCGCTCCTTGGTGTACTTGACCGCCTCGTCGATTGCGCCTTCGCCGATGCCCAGCGCCTGCGCGGCAATGCCCACGCGGCCGCCGTCCAGCGTACCCATTGCAATCTTGAAGCCCTTGCCCTCCTTGCCCAGCATGTTCTCAGCCGGGACAATGCAGTCCTCAAAGACCAGCTCACAGGTGGAGGAGCCTCTGATGCCCATTTTCTTCTCATGCTTGCCGATGGAGAAGCCCTCGTAGCCCTTCTCGACAATGAAGGCCGTGATGCCGTGGTTGCCCTTGGACCGGTCCGTCATGGTGAACACCACAAAGGTGTTTGCATAGCCGGCGTTTGTGATAAAGATCTTACTGCCGTTGAGGATGTAGTGATCGCCGTCCTTGACCGCAGTGGTCTGCTGGCCTGCTGCATCCGTACCGGCGCCCGGCTCCGTCAGGCCAAACGCGCCCAGCCACTCGCCGGCGGTCAGATGCGGCATGTATTTCCGCTTCTGCTCCTCATTGCCAAAGGCGTAGATGGGATAAGAGCACAGGGAAGTGTGTGCTGCGACAATCACAGAAGTGGTGGCACAGGCTTTGGAAAGCTCCTCCACCGCCATTGCATAGGCCAAATTGTCAGCACCTGCACCGCCATACTCCTTGGGGTAAGGAATACCCATCATGCCCAGCTTCGCCATCTTTTCGACCGTCTCTACAGGAAAGCGCTCTTCCTCGTCCACCTCTTGCGCAATGGGGCGAACTTCGTTTTCTGTGAATTCACGATACATCTTCTGGAGCATCTGATGCTCTTTCGACAGCATGAAATCCATATTTATGTACCTCCCTATTTTTGTTTGCTATGAGCTACAAATTATTTTGAATGACTGCGCAGATTCTACCCAGTCCTAACTCTGCACATATTCATATCAGTTTAAATTATAATCCAAAGGGCACCGTCTTTCAAGCCGTTTTGGCAAATATTTGTGTAATATTTAACAAAGTTTTTTGGCTTCAATTCTATGTTGTGACATTTTCTACTAAAATACGCCATTTCTCCCTCCCTTTTTTATGCCATTTTGTCAAAAGACAGAGATTGTCTCCAGCGTTGTATCCCGTAGCCCCTGAAAATGGACCCGCTGCTGTCTGCACTGCTCCAGATACTCCCAGATCTCCGGCGTGATCCGCTCCCCCGGGCAGAGCACCGGAATCCCGGGCGGATAGGGGATGACTGTCTCCGATGAGATCCGCCCCTTTGCCGCGCCCCAGGCGACCGGGGCGCCACATTTAAAATAGGCGTCTCTGGGCGTCAATTCCATGGGGGGCGGCGGGGGCAGCAGCGGCTGCACCTGCACCGGCTGCGCACCTGCATATTCCTTTGAAATCTGCCGCAGCATCTGCAGCAAGCACTCCATCTCCGCCTCCGTCACCGCATAGGATAGAATGGCCAGCACAGCCCGGTGGTCCGCCAGCTCAAAGTCAATGTCAAAGCGTTCACAGGCCAACTGCTGCAGCTGAAACCCCGTCAGGCCCAGCGCTGTCGCATCAATCCGGAGGCGTGTCGGATCCGCCGCTGCAATGGCCGCTGTGCCCACATAGTCCTTTGGCCCGCGGCAGACAAAGCCGGGAATTGCACAGATCTGCTCCCGCAGCCAGTGCGCGCGCTGCACTGTACGCGCCCAGAGCGCCGCGCCATGCAGCGCCATCTCCCTGCGCGCCAGATCCAACGACAGCATCAAAAGATAAGACGGGCTGGTGGACTGCACCAGATGCAGTGCCTGCCGCACGCGCGCAGGATCCACCCGCGGCCCGCGCAGCAGCAGCATGGAGCTCTGCGTCAAAGACCCGTTGGTCTTGTGAAAGCTCTGGACCGTCCCATCTGCACCGCACTGCATCGCGTCCTTTGGCAGCGCATCTGAAAAGTGAAGGTGCGCCCCGTGGGCCTCGTCTGTCAGCAGCGGAATCTGACGGGCATGGCAGAGCGCTGCGATTGTTTCCAGCTCGGAACAAAATCCGTCATAGGTCGGGTGCGGCATCAGCACAGCCTGCGGCGCGCTCCCCTCCTCCAGCCGTCTGGCCACCGCTGCGGCCGGCACGCCGCCCACCGTCCCCTCCTCTGTCAGTTCCGGCATGAGATAGTCCGGCATGGCGCCTGTCAGAATCAGCCCCATGAGCGCTGATTTGTGGGCGTTGCGCGGCAGCAGGACTTTCTGCTCCGGTCCCACCTGGGACAGCAGCATCGCCTCGATCCCGCAGGTTGTCCCATTTACCAAAAAGAAGGCCTCATCCGCCCCGCAGGCCTCCGCCGCCAACTGCTGAGCCTGTAAAATAG
>JAHZEE010000187.1:2347-3395 GCA_019421975.1 Clostridiales bacterium
AATAGCATCTTCGGGCGCATGCAGATCGTCCGTCTTTGGCGTCTCTGTCACATCAAATTGGAATACCCGGTGTGCGCCATACCGGTTCCACCAGGCGCCCAGCCCCGTTCCGCGGTGGTGGCCCGGAATTGTAAAGGCCGCCCGGGTCTGCTGACTGTATCGCTCCAGCGCAGCTGCGAGCGGTGCATCTGCCTGTTTCATCTCTCGTCCCCATTTCCAAAATATCCTGTACTTTTTAGCATGGAACGGCGCATTCGAATTGTCAAGTCTTTTTGGCGAATCCTGTCACATTCCCCCTTGCGGTACGCCCTCCGGCATGGTATAACAGTAACCATACTGTTCAGATTGTGTTTAGGTTCGCCAAACGGCAAAAAAATACTGTTAAGGATGGATTTGCATGTATGCCTCTGTCGTCTTTTATCAAATTGTCATCATGCTGATTCTCGCCGGAATCGGTGTGATTTATCAGAAGGTACATCCACTTTCTTCTCGCGATATGAGTTCCGTCTCCCGGATCGTTGCCATGGTGCTCTCCTCCGGCCTCATCTTGTCCGGCGCCGCCCAGGACTACTCCGGCCTCTCCACCAGGAACTGTATTATCGCGGCGGTGGTTGGGTTTTCAACCTATCTGCTGCTCATGCTGGTCGGCTATGCCCTCGGCTGCCTGCTCAGCCGGCAGCGGGAGCGGCGGCTGATCTACAGCATGCTCTGCGCCTTCGGCAATGTCGGCTTTTTCGGGATTCCCGTCGTCAACGCAGTCTACAGCCCGGAGGCTGCAATCTACATGTATTTTTTCATCATCCCCTGCAACATCTGCTCCTACACACTGGGGTACATGTTTCTCTCCTCGCTGCACGACGGCAGCCTGCACCTGCAGCCGCGGCGGCTGATCAACCCCGGCTTCTTTGCCACAGTGGTGGTCTGTGTCATGTTTCTGCTGGGCCTGCAGCTTCCGCCGCTGCTGTGCCAGATCACCGACTACTTGACCACCGCCTCCACGCCCATGGCCATGTTCGTGGTGGGCGTAGCGCTCTGCAACACCAAATGG
>JAHZEE010000188.1:0-3115 GCA_019421975.1 Clostridiales bacterium
GGCGCCAGCACCAAAGATGACTGGATCTGTACCGACCCAAAGGTGGTGGAGGCCTATGCGTCAGATCCGCTCAGCGGCGGGGCGTGCACAGTGGGGCTGGCCCAGCAGATGCTGCAGGGAATCCGGGAGAATCAAAAGCCGGCGAACCTGAAAAAGATGCAGAAAACGCTGCCCGTGCTCCTGTTTTCCGGGGATCAGGATCCGGTCGGAAACCGGGGAAAGGGTGTGCGGCGGACCGCCGAGGCCTTCCGGGAGGCCGGCATGCAGGAGGTCACGGTGACGCTGTATCCGGGCTACCGGCATGAGATGCTCAACGAGCCATGCAAAGAGCAGGTCTATGAGGATGTGCGCCACTGGATGGAGGCAAGACTGTAATATGTACGATTTATTGGACAGGCTGTGCGGTAAACTCAGGTCATCACAGATGGAAGGGATGACTTTGGGATGCGGTATTCTGTTCAGTATGTACGGGGCCATGTGGAGGTCTACGATGGCTGTGGTGTATTTTTGTTTTCCGCAGACAACACTGCGGAGGCGTACGAAATGTTGGAGGATTCCGCATGGCAAATTTCAGACTGACGCTCAGCTATGACGGCACCCGGTACCGCGGTTGGCAGCGGCAGGGCAATACGGACTGCACCATTCAGGCGACGGTGGAGACCGTGCTGGGGCGGATTTTAGACCAGCCGGTGGAGTGCCACGCCAGCGGCCGGACGGACGCCGGCGTTCACGCAAGAGCGCAGGTGGTGAGTTTTCAGGCGGCCACGGCCCTGCGGCCGGAGGCCATTTTGGCGCAGCTGCGGCGGTATCTGCCGGAGGATATCGGCGCCATGGCGCTCTGCCAGGCGCCGCACCGGTTCCATGCCCGGCTGAATGCAGCGGAGAAAACCTATGTCTACCGGGTACATAACAGCGCGTGTCCGGATGTATTCAACCGGCGCTTTGTGGTCCAGATGCCGCAGCGTCTGGATGTGGAGACCATGCAGCGTGCCGCGCAGGCTCTGGTGGGGCGTCATGACTTTGCCTCGTTTTGCGGCAATCCGCACATGAAAAAATCCACGGTGCGGACCATTTTTTCCTTTACCGTGCTGCGGCGGGGGGAAGAGGTGGTCTTTACCGTGCGGGGAGACGGGTTCCTCATGAATATGGTGCGGATTATGGTGGGAACACTGTTGGAGATTGGGCAGGGCCGCCGGGCGGCGGACGAGATTCCGGCTATTTTGCGCCAGCGAAGGCGCGATTGTGCAGGGCCGATGGCGCCGGCACAGGGACTGTGCCTCTGGGAGGTGGAATATTGAACATTCAAATTTTTGGAACATCCAAATGCTTCGACACGAAGAAGGCGGAGCGCTATTTTAAAGAGCGGCGCATCAAGGTGCAGAGAATCGATTTGATTCAGTATGGGATGTCAGGCGGCGAGTTTGACAGCGTGCTGCGTGCGGTGGGCGGCATCGACAATCTGATCAATTGGGACGCCAGGTCGCCGGAGATTGATTTGCTGCGGTATATGGCGGACACCACTGCAAAAGAGGACAAGGTGTTTGACAATCCAAAGCTGATGAAGACGCCTGTGGTCCGCAACGGCAAGCAGGCGACAGTCGGGTACTGCCCGGAAGTCTGGCAGAAGTGGGAATAGAAGGAGAGCGCTGTGAAAGAGAAAAAAAGCAAAGAGGAGCGGAAGCAGCTGCGGCAGCAGCGGCGGGAAAGTGCCAGAATGGATCTGCGCCGCAAATGGCGGGAAGAGCGGGCCGTTGTCATTGTATATTATCTGCTGCGCTTTATGGTAATCGGTATTCTGGTGGCGCAGGCATTGAATCAGAACTACGAGAATGTATTTATGTGCCTGCTGACGCTGGTGCTGCTCACGATGCCCTCTATGATTGAGCGGCATACCCATATCGATCTGCCGGGTACACTGGAAATTATCATCCTGCTGTTTATCTTTGCTGCAGAGATCCTGGGGGAGATCCGGGCCTACTATGTCACCTATCAGGGATGGGACACCATGCTGCACACCATCAACGGCTTTTTGTGTGCAGCCATCGGCTTTTCCATGGTGGAGCTGCTCAACCGCAACGAGAGAACCTCTCTGCACCTGTCGCCGCTCTATGTGGCCATCGCGGCTTTCTGCTTTTCCATGACCATCGGCGTGCTCTGGGAGTTTTTTGAGTTTGCAATGGATCAGTTTATTTTCCGGATGGATATGCAGAAGGACACTGTGGTACACAGCATCGCCTCGGTGGCGCTGGATCCCACCAACAGCAACCGGGTGGTACGCATACAGGACATCACTGACACCATCGTGGTCGCAGGCGGACAGGAGATCTCGCTGGGCCTTGGCGGCTACCTGGACATTGGCCTCATCGACACGATGAAGGATCTGTTTGTCAACTTTATCGGCGCGGTCTGCTTCTCTGTCATCGGCTTCTACTATGTGAAAAACCGGGGAAAAAGCCGGTTTGCCAGCCGTTTTATCCCACGGGTCAAGACGGATAAGAAACCGCTGGAGGAGCGGGCGGAGGAGGAGCCCTCGGACAAGCACTGAGCCAGGACCTCAACGCGCTTCAAGTGAATTAGAAACCGCGGATACAATATTGTATCCGCGGTTTTTTCAACTGCTGCGCCCGAGCAAAAACGCCTTTTGGTTGAGCGCCAAAAACTTTTGAGGCACGCACCGTGTGATGGCCTGCATCCAGGTGTCCTCGGAAAAGTCGAAATACCGGGACAGACGCCCCATCAAAACCAGGTTGACTGCCTTGGAGGAGCCGGCCTGCTCTGCAAGCTGCAGTGCGTCGATGGCATCCACCTGGGCGCCCAGCGCCCGCATTTTTTCGATCAGCTGTTCCGGGTAGCTGGCCGCGCCGGTGAGCACCGGCATGGGCTCCACCACCTGGGTGTTCACAATGACCTGACCGCCGGGTTTTAAATAGGAGATCCAGCGCGCGGCCTCCAGCTGCTCGAAGGAGATGATGTAATCTGCCTCGCCCTGGTCGATAATAGGGGAATAGACCTTGTCCCCAAAGCGCACATAGGTGACCACGCTGCCGCCGCGCTGGCTCATGCCGTGGACCTCTGAGACCTTGACATCGAGCCCCTGGTCGAGCAGCAGCTGCCC
>JAHZEE010000188.1:3125-3378 GCA_019421975.1 Clostridiales bacterium
CATTGACAGTCTGCATCTCACATCGCCTCCTTCAGCGCATCAAATTTGCACAGCTGCTGGCAGACGCCGCAGCCGACGCATTGGGTGTGGTCGACCTCTGCCTTTCCGTCCTTAAAAGAGAGGGCTGGACAGCCCAGCTTCATACAGGCCTTGCAGCCGACGCAGTGGGTCTTGTCCACGATCAGCGCAGGCTGCGGCTTTACATACTTGAGCAGCGCGCAGGGGCGGCGGCTGATGATGACAGACGGCTCCG
>JAHZEE010000189.1 GCA_019421975.1 Clostridiales bacterium
CCGGTCCATGAGGCGCTGGAATGCGACTGGAAAGGAAGGGTGGTGGATCTGCAGGGCGTGCAGCTGCTGCACTACTCCGATCCGGATAAACCCCGCGCGCAGTATCTGCCGCTGCTGGAGCTGGCTGTCCAGGAAGAGCCGGAGAGCGACCGGAATGTCCACTACTTGGGACGGGAATACTTCTTTCACGGCCGATGGGACGACTGCATCACCACGCTGCAGTACCACCTGCAGATGCCAAGCGCCAAGTGGGTCGAAGAGCGCTGCGCTTCCATGCGGTATATCGGCCAGGCCTACCTGGCAAAGGGGGAGCCCAAAGCGGCGGAAAATTGGTTCCTGCGGGCCTGTGCAGAGTCGCCTGGCCTGCGCGAGCCATGGCTGGGGCTTGCCAAAAGCGGTTATGACCAGAAGGACTGGGAACTGGTCGCCTGGGCGGCCAGGCGCTGTTTGCAGATCACCGCACGCTCCAGCACCTATGTGACCGAGGCCGACGCATGGGGCGCTGCCCCCCATGACTACCTGGCGCTGGGCCTGTTTTACACCGGCCGGCGCCGTGAGGCCCTGCAGGCCGCAGAACAGGCTGCCGCACTGGCGCCCTGGGACGCACGGCTGGAGCAAAACCGAAAGCTGATCGCAGATGCGGTCGAGCAGTCGGAGGAGCATAAAAAATAGCCGCAATTGCGGCTATTTTTTATTTTGATACGATACGGGGGTATCTGTTTTGGATAATTTCTGAGAGAAGTTGAAAAACTACTGTGTAAACGGGGAAAAAACAGCCTCTATTGCAGGTAAAAATTTCTGTTGACATATACCTATAGGGGGTATATAATGGGGGCAAAAAGGGGGATGACAAAATGGAACCTGCCTGTTGCGCACATAAGACAAAGCAGCGGCCGGAGGAGGAATACCGGCATCTCATCCACCGCCTGAACCGGATTGAGGGCCAGATCCGCGGGATCCGGGGCATGGTGGAGCGCAGCGCCTACTGCACTGACATTCTGGTGCAGTCGGCGGCGGTGAGTGCGGCGATCAACGCCTTTAACCGCGAGCTGCTGGCGGACCACATCCGTACCTGTGTGGCGGACGACATCCGCGCTGGAAAGGACGAGACCGTCGACGAGCTGGTCGCCACACTGCAGAAATTGATGAAATAGACCGCCGTGCGGTCTGGAAGTTGCCTGGAATAAGGGGGTAAAACGAGATGGAACAGTATTCAGTCACGGGGATGAGCTGCGCCGCCTGCAGCGCCAGAGTGGAGAAGGCAGTCTCCAAGGTGCCGGGGGTCACCGCCTGCTCTGTGAGCCTTTTGACCAACTCCATGGGGGTGGAGGGAAGCGCGTCGGAGCAGCAGGTCATCGCGGCGGTGGAGGCGGCAGGATACGGCGCATCCAAAAAGGGCGCCGGCGGCGCGGCAAAGGCGTCCAGTGCGGCAGATGAGAGCCTGCTGGAAGACCGGGAGACGCCGGTTTTAAAACACCGCCTGATTGCATCGCTGATCTTTTTGGTGGTGCTCATGTATTTCTCCATGGGTCACATGATGTGGGGCTGGCCGGTGCCGGCCTACTTTGCAGAGAACCTGATGGCCCAGGGCCTGCTGCAGCTGCTTTTGACCACGGCCGTTGTGGTGGTCAATCAGAAGTTTTTTATCAGCGGCTTTAAGAGCCTGTGGCACCGGGCGCCCAATATGGACACCCTGGTGGCGCTGGGCGCGGGCGTCTCCTACGCCTACAGCGCCTATGAGCTCTTTGCCATGAGCGCGGCGCAGGACATGCAGAGCGCCATGGGACATCTGCACGGCCTCTACTTTGAGTCGGCGGCCATGATTCTCACCCTCATCACGGTGGGAAAGATGCTCGAGGCGCGCTCCAAGGGCAGGACCACAGACGCCCTCAAAAATCTCATGAAGCTGGCGCCCAAGACGGCGACGGTGCTGCGCGACGGGGTGGAGACAGAGGTCTCCATCGAGCAGGTTCAGAGGGGCGATGTCTTTGTCGTCCGGCCGGGTGAGCACATCCCGGTGGACGGCGTGGTACTGGAGGGCAGCAGCGCTGTCAACGAGTCGGCGCTGACCGGCGAGAGCATCCCGGTGGACAAGACGCCGGGGCAGAGCGTTTCGGCCGCCACCCTCAACCAGTCGGGCTTTCTGCGGTGCGAGGCCACCCGCGTGGGGGAGGACACCACCTTCTCCCAGATCATCCAGATGGTCAGCGATGCGGCGGCCACCAAGGCGCCCATCGCGAAGGTGGCGGACAAGGTCTCCGGCGTGTTTGTCCCCATCGTGATTGCCATTGCCCTGGTCACCATCGCGGTGTGGCTGCTGGTGGGACAGAGTATCGGGTTTGCCCTGGCCAGGGGGATCTCCGTGCTGGTCATCAGCTGCCCCTGCGCGCTGGGGCTGGCCACGCCGGTGGCCATCATGGTGGGCAACGGCATGGGCGCCAAACACGGCATCCTCTTTAAGACAGCGGTCAGCCTGGAGGAGACGGGCAAGGTGCAGATTGTGGCGCTGGACAAGACCGGCACCATCACCAAGGGAGAGCCCAGCGTGACAGACCTTGTCCCGGTGGCGGGCGTGCAGCCGCTGGAGCTGCTGCAGCTGGCCTATGCGCTGGAGCAGAAGAGCGAACACCCGCTGGCAAAGGCCATTTTGCAGCGGGCGCAGGAGGAGCAGCTTCCGGCCCGGGAGGTGACAGACTTTACAATCCTGCCTGGAAACGGCCTGACGGCCACACTGGACGGGGCCAGGCTGGTGGGCGGAAGCCTGAAGTTTATCGGAGAGCAGACGGAGATCCCACCGGAGCTGCGGGACGCGGCCGGCCGTCTGGCCGGCGAGGGCAAGACGCCGCTGCTCTTTACAAAAGACGGCCGCCTGGCCGGCGTGATCGCCGTGGCCGATGTCATCAAAGACGACAGCCCGCAGGCCATCGGTGAGCTGCGCAATATGGGCATCCATGTGGTCATGCTCACCGGAGACAACGAGCAGACCGCCAGGGCCATTGGCCGGCAGGCCGGTGTGAGCGAGGTCATCGCCGGGGTGCTGCCTGACGGAAAGGAGAGCGTGATCCGCACGCTCATGGAGAAGGGCAAGGTGGCCATGGTGGGCGACGGCATCAACGACGCCCCGGCCCTCACCCGCGCCAACATCGGCATCGCCATCGGCGCAGGGACCGACATCGCCATCGACGCGGCGGATATCGTGCTGATGAAGAGCCGCCTGAGCGATGTGCCCGCAGCCATCCGGCTCAGCCGGGCCACACTGCGCAATATCCACGAAAACCTGTTCTGGGCCTTTTTCTACAATGCGATCGGCATTCCGCTGGCGGCGGGCATCTGGATCCCCATCTTTGGATGGGAGCTCAACCCCATGTTTGGCG